>VGNX01000045.1 GCA_016865855.1 Chloroflexota bacterium
AACGGCCCCCGGAAAGCCACTCACGCCAATGCCAGCCGGGCGGGTCAGGTAAGCGGTGGCGAAGCCGGCCAGGTAGGAGCCACAGACCACCAGCAGGGCAAAGAGGGCCACCACCAGGATACGTAGTACTTTGGACATCTAGGTTCCTTTCTACCGATTTTCGATTTTAGATTGGCGATTTGGGATTGTCGGCCGCCGATTTGGACTCCCCAATCTGGCGGCCTTATTCTAACACAACTGCGGGGCAAAAACAACTGGCTTCATTTCACCACGAAGGCACAGAGGACGCGGAGTTTTTGGATTTCTCTTTGCGCTGTTGGTGTCTCAGCGGTGAAAAAGGTCTTGACAAAAAACGTCTAACGTGGTATAATGTAAGTGGTTGTTAGCCCCTCTGCATGTGGCATCTGACGGCAAACGCTTAAGTTCACACCAATGAATGAAAGTCTTTCTTTGTGCCTCGAAAGAGACCGCAAAAAGTTCAGTTAACTCCTATCTATGACCCATATTCATTCCTTGGTCGAGTCGTCTCTGAATCATAAAGCGGGGAAGTGGTTATTTGACCGAGACCGTGGACAGCTTCGGCTTAAGATAACGACAAGAGGCAATAGCTTATATTGTCGAGGAGGGGAACTCGATGAATAGGGACCATTGGCGTAGACCGCTGTTTTCTATCATCCTAATTGCTATCCTACTAGTTCCAGGGGGCTGTGAGGTAACCGGAAACTGTCAGAAGACAGCCGCCGGGGTAAGAAAACTCACGCCTGAAGAGAGGGGCAAGCACCCGATTTGGGAAGAGCCTTTCCACTGGTGGGTAGTTATTTTTCCTCTTGATCCTCCACCTCAGCAATATGACGTCCAGTTCGATCTTAGCGGAGAATCGCTTGTGTGGACTGGCGTGGATGTCAAACCGGTGGGGCTTGAGGAACCGGGCAAGACACGCTTTGGAATCCCTTTTCCTTATAATGTCTTGGCTGACAAGAGACCAGAGATTCGAGACCCCAAACGATGGCGGATACTTTGGCCACCCTGTATTCCTACCCAGTGACCCGTTCAGAGCCTGCTCATCGCGGCTCTCTTATAGCGTGTCTAAGAATTCCAAAAACGTGCCCTGAGCAGCCAAGATTGGCCCAGCATGGCCGAAAGAGCCCACTTCTGGAAGATGGTGTCTCAAGGGCCTACTTCTGGGCGCCTCGGTGAATTTTCCAGAGCCGCTGTTGTTCTCTTTGCTCAATACCCTCGCCTTTTAGCTGCATGGGGTCGTGCCAGAACCTTGTCAAAGTCTGCCTATATGTATGCTGAGTACCGCGAAGCATCTCCTCATTAACGGTACAGAGGCCCTTCGCTGTCGCTCAGGGTGACAACTCCGTGTCGCTGTAGGTATCCAGCGCGACTTTGACAAGGCCCGCGGGTCGGGCAGTAGGTAGCGTATCGCCTTGGGGACATGTAGTAACGATTTCAATCGTCGTTCCCAGGCAACGGCGACTAGAAGTCGCTACTACGTCGGCGCATAATGCCTAAGGTGGCAGTTGTGGCATGTCCCCAACCTGTGACGCTCCCCAATCACGGTAGCGTATCGCCTTGGGGACATGTAGTAACGATTTCAATCGTCGTTCCCGGGCAACGGCGACTAGAAGTCGCTACTACGTCGGCGCATAATGCCTAAGGTGGCAGTTGTGGCGTGTCCCCAACCTGTGACGCTCCCGGCAGTAGGATCTTGACAAAAACATCCAGCGTGGTATAATGTGAGTATAGGAACATAGAGTGCACAAGGAACCTGGTTGTCACTGGCGAGGAGATGGCTCCGCACTTGATATTTTCGCATTCATAAGGAGGCATGAAAAATGACCAGACGACCTGGTGGAGAGTTAGCTACACGGCCTCTGCATTTCATCTGGATTCTTGACTGTTCTGGCTCGATGGCGGCCAGTGGCAAGATCCAGGCCCTCAACAATGCGATCCGAGAGGCAATTCCACACATGCAGAAAGTAGCCGACGAGAACCCAAATGCACAAGTACTAGTTCGCGCCATCAAGTTCTCGAGTGGAGCACATTGGCATATTTCTCAGCCCACACCTCTCAAAGATTTCAAGTGGACTGATTTGAGCGCCGATGGTGTCACAGATATGGGCAAAGCGTTGTTGATGGTAGCAGATCAACTCAAGATACCACCTATGACTGACCGCGCTCTGCCACCTGTCTTGGTCCTGGTGTCTGACGGGCAGCCCACAGATGATTTGGAGAGCGGCCTTAAGGAGCTCATGAATCAACCATGGGGCAAGAAGGCTGTCCGTATCGCCATCGCTATTGGCGAAGACGCTGATTATGAGGTATTGCAGAAGTTCATTGGCAATCCAGAGCTGAAGCCCCTAAAGGCAAATAACCCTGAAGCTCTTGTTACCCACTTTAAATGGGCTTCTACTGTAGCTTTGGTGGCAGCTTCATCGCCACCTAGTCAGAAGAAGGAGTTGTCGAAACCAGCAGTGATGAATGTGCCTCTCCCTCCCGCTCCGGATACTGAGCCTTCTTCAGTGGCCGATGTA
This sequence comes from Chloroflexota bacterium, assembly GCA_016865855.1. Classification (GTDB taxonomy): domain Bacteria; phylum Chloroflexota; class Dehalococcoidia; order GIF9; family UBA5629; genus 9FT-COMBO-48-23. The sequence continues at coordinate 2,541 of VGNX01000045.1, forward strand.
TGGTAGGTAACTGGAATGACTGGACACAAGGCAGGATGGCACGTCACGGGCAGAAGCGTGCGCGGCTATTCTCATATACGCGCCGGTCTGCCTAACCAAGATGCCATTCACTGGCTACCGCAGTGTGCGGAGGGCTTGCCCATAATTCTGGCAATATCTGATGGGCATGGCAGTGCAGAAAACGTGCGTAGCGACACTGGTGCATGCCTGGCGGTCAAGGCAGCAGAAGCTGCTTATGGTGTCCTCCTCAAGGGCCAAGCTGAAGAAAGTCGCCTTTCTACTATAAAGCGTTGGGCCAATGAAGGTTTACCGCATGAGATACTCCGCTCGTGGAGAGATGCTGTAGCCAAAGATGTTGTTGCGAGACCTTTCACTGGTGTAGAACTTGATCAAGTTGAGGCTAAAAAAGGGGCCAATGCGCGAAGCCAAGTTGTTCTGGATCCTGTGCTTGCTTATGGTGCAACACTTCTAACGGTTTTAGTAACTGAGTCCTTTGTTATCTATACTCAGATCGGCGATGGCGATATTCTGACCGTTTCGGAAACGGGAGACGTGACTAGACCATTACCTAGAGATGAGCGACTCTTTGCCAATGAGACTACTTCATTGTGCTCTCGTGATGCTTGGCGAGACTTCCACATCGGCTTTCAGGTGCTCTGCGGTTCATCGCCTGCACTGATCTTGCTCTCTACCGATGGGTATTCCACCTCATTCCGCGATGAGGAGAGCTTTCTTAAGGTTGGGACCGATATATTGGAGCTTATCCGTTCTGACGGCCTGGATAAAGTGAATGCAAGCCTGGAGCCGTGGCTTGCCGAGGCATCGAGGTTAGGTAGTGGTGATGATATTACTTTGGGCATTGTTTGCAATATAGATGCTATCATGATGTCTACGGAGGATACGCCTGTGGTGCATCCCTGAGTCTGAAACGTTTGGAAGCTGAAGTATCCAGTGAGCCAAATGCAGATCGGTTGCCGGTGGACTATAGAATAATGCAATGAGGAGGCTGCCTTGGGTGAGCTTCCTAGCGTTGTCGTTGTCATAGCACGGTGCAGTCGCAACAAGCAATGGTGGGGCATTCGATTCGAGGAAAAACTGCCTGGCCGATGGACTGCAGACTGGGCTTTTGTCATCAAAGAGGCGGTAGCCAGAAGAGAAGGATATGATCGAGGGAAGATCACTGGCGTTTTCGTGCTCGATGCTGCGTATCCTGGCTGTCCGCATTGTGGTGCCATGAGCGTTTTCAAATGCCGGTGTGGCAAAGTTGCCTGCTGGGATGGTGAGCGGTATACCGTTACTTGCCCGTGGTGTGGAGCCACGCTTAAACTCAGTGGCCAGATTGAAAGCCTCAGTGCTGGAAGAGATAGATGAACGAACTTCCACGAAGGAAGCTTTGTGAGCTTGTCGCCAAACATGGCCCGTCGCTCTGCAATGAACCAAGGCGCTGTGAGAACTTGTTGCGTGATCTCTGCGGCACATACTCAATGGAGGTCTCTGTCTTGGTCAGCGCGCTCAGAGCAGGTATACCGACGAGCTTGCTGGCCTCTCAGGACCGTATGCCATCTAAGGTATTGTTGGCACGGCTAACGAAGCAGCTGCAAGATGACCTGGCATTGTCCAAGGACGCCTCCAGATGGGCAGTGGAATCGTGGGCATTAGCACTGGGCATCATTTCGGGTACTGAAGTTGATATTCATGGAGCGAAACCAAGGTTTGTACAATGTCTGAAGGGGCATGGGAGTGCAGTGCATTGCTTGGCCTTCAGCTCCGATGGGTATCTTCTAGGTTCAGGGAGCGCCGACAAGACTGTGCGCTTATGGGATATAACCAGCGGCCAGGAACTGCGATGCTTGAAGGGGCATATCGGTTTGGTGAGTAGTGTAGCTTTCAGCCCTGACGGGCGGTTTGTCGCCTCAGGTGATTACAAGGCGGTGCGGCTTTGGGATGTGTCAAATGGCCGAGAGGTAAGGCGACTGGAAGAACATACAGATTATGCCATCAGTATAGCTTTCAGCCCTGACGGGCGGCTTATCGCCTCAGGTGATTACAAGGCGGTGCGGCTTTGGGATGTGTCAAATGGCCGAGAGATAGGGCATCTAGAAGGGCTCTCGAGTTGGGCGGCTAGTGTAGCTTTCAGCCCTGACGGGCGGTTTGTCGCCTCAGGTGATCACAAGGCGGTGCGGCTTTGGGGCCTGCCGAATGGTCAAGAAGTATGGTGCTTAGTAGGGCACACGGATTTGGTGCGGAGCGTAGCATTTAGTCCAGATGGCCACATATTGGCTTCTGGAAGTGATGACAAAACGGTACGCCTGTGGGACATCGCAAGTAGCCGCCAGATATGGTGTCTACAAGGACACGAAAAATGGGTGCAGAGCGTAGCCTTTCACCCTAGTAGTGGCATGTTGGCATCGGGAGGGGATGATCATGTGGTACGCCTATGGGATACCGCAAGTGGCCGAGAGGTGCATTGCTTCAAAGGTCATACAGATCGGGTAAGCAGTGTGATTTTTAGCCCTGATGGTTACATACTGGCTTCGGGGAGTTCTGACAAAACAGTGCGACTGTGGTCTATTTAAGAGCCTATCCTGTAAATGCTGGCAACCAGCCATCAGGTACAATAGGCGGGGGTTGAACAGCGATATACCCCATGTGTAGTGCAGCGACTCAAGTCTGCGGACTTTTAGGGTAGGCTCTTCGTAGTATAATGCGGAGCCAGTGATGTGATTGAGAGCGTGGCTGTCCGGTGCCTTCCGCCTTGCTCCAGAAAAGCCAGGCAGTGGGAGTAGTATAGCTAGGTATTAGTTTTTCGGGAGGCGGGCTAATGATTTTGAAACCTGGGGAAGGGGTACGCACAGACCTCTCTGGAGTGGTCTGCAAAGTTGAGAGATTTCTCGGCGGCGGTGGCCAGGGAGAAGTTTATCAGGCTAACCTGGAAGGCAAAAGTGTGGCATTGAAGTGGTATTTCCCCGCCTCGGCTACTGCTGAACAGCTGGCAATCCTTGAAACACTTATCAAGGCTGGACCGCCTAGCGAGAAGTTTCTCTGGCCGATGGAACTGGCGTCAGCACAAGGCGTGCCGGGATTCGGCTATATAATGCCCTTACGCGACCCTCATTATAAGGGAATTGTGGATTTGATGAAGCGGCGGATTGAGCCAACCTTTCGTGCTTTGGCAACGGCAGGATTTGAGCTTGCAGATAGTTTCCTCCAACTTCATGCCAAAGGTCTATGTTACCGTGATATCTCATGGAACAATGTCTTCTTCGCCCCCGATACCGGTGAAATCAGCATTTGTGACAACGATAACGTAGTAGTTGATGGTGCAAGCGGCGGGGGGATTCTGGGTACGCCGCGCTTCATGGCTCCGGAGATAGTGCGTGGTGAGGCTTTGCCTAGCACGCAGACAGATTTATTCTCGTTAGCCGTACTTCTGTTTCTGATGTTCATAATGCATCATCCCCTAGAGGGCAAGAAAGAACTGACAATCAAGTGTTTTGACTTGCCTGCTATGACAAAGCTCTACGGAACCGAACCTTTGTTTATCTTTGATACCAATGACTCTTCTAACGAACCGGTTTCTGGCTATCATGACAATGCCCTTGTGTTTTGGCCTATTTATCCGGAATTCATCCGCGAGCTGTTTACGAGAGCTTTTACTGCCGGCATTCTTGACCCACAAAATGGTCGTGTCCGCGAGAGTGAATGGCGAGCAGCAATGGTCCGGCTGCGTGATTCCATCATCTACTGTACTTATTGCGGTATGGAAAACTTTTATGATATTGATTCATTAAGAATGTCAGGTGGAAGGCCCAATTCGTGCTGGTCGTGCAAGAAAGAGGTTAAGGCTCCACCCCGTATTCGTATAGGGGAGAACATTATCATGTTGAACCACGACACTCAGCTTTTCCCCCACCACGTTGACGATCAGAGAAGATATGACTTTTCCCGCCCCATCGCTGAAGTGACTCGACACGCCGCAGACCCAAGGATTTGGGGCCTGAAGAACATTTCTAACGAAAAATGGGTCATTATAACTACCAGCGGCGCGGTAAAAGATGTAGTACCTGGGCAAAGTGTGACATTGGCTACAGGAACAAAAGTCCAGTTTGGCAGGAAGGAGGGTGAGATCCGGTTGTGAAGAAAAGGCAGGAAACTAATACTCTGTCAACCATGATTTGATGGGGGAAGACGGATACCCTATGGCAAATTTACCCATCAAATGAGCCTTGACGGAGTGACTAGTCTACGATCACAATATGAAGAGCGAGGTGGTCTAGAGGAAGGGTCAATACCTGAGGCAAGTAGCTTTCCAGTGGTGCCGTAAAAATACGACGGGGGTCACGGATGCCCTAGTATCTGTCAGGCATGACAAGGGCCGCGGTTTTGGACCGTCTGAACAGGGCTAAGACGGTTCCTGTTGAGACTACTAACAAGTGGAGGATGTAGCCATGGCTAACAAATTTCTCATCGTTTGCGGTGGCTCTGGCGCGGGTTTATTAGGTCAGCGAGGCGTATTAGGGGCTAATGCCGAGCTGCACATAGATGTCGGCAGCGAGATCGCAATTCCCAAAGGCGATAGCCATAGTCTATTTATTGAGCTGGACAAGCCTGTAAATACAGTGGCTCAGCTCTTGCTTGAAATGGGAAAGCGTGTTACTGACAAGCCCGCTGACGCTGGCAGTTCTGCCTACATTCAAACCTCCATAAGCCAGCCTGCCGACCGAAACCATCTGCAGTGTCTGTCTATGTTATATCCCACCTCGCATGGCTTAGGATATGGTCTTGCACAGTCCCCAGTCGTCGGGGGGGCAGCGATTAGGCATCCATCGAATGTGCTTGCACTACGAACGGCGCTATCGAAAATGATTTCAGAGTTCGCGATAAATCCTGGTTTAGCGAACCCAATAGATGCCTGGATTATATCGTCCTCTGCTGGCGGTACCGGCGAGGGAATTCATCGATTCACAGCTGCTTGCCTGGCTGACACTTGTAAGACGCGGGATATCCCGGTAACGCTGAATTTCATCCGAGTTGGCGCTTTGACCTACCAATCGGTAAACGCTGAGAAAACCTCTATTAATACCTTCTTTGGCCTTGCGGCAGATGCCGCGTTTGAGCTCAAGCTTAGGCATGACTTCCCAGGAGCTAGCATAAACTGGTTTTATATCGATATGCCGGACGTGGGGTCGGGAAATAACGCGAAACCCATACGTGCCGATATGGTTGCCACTATAGCAAAGGCCATTATGCTTGATGACCTTACTCAGCCCCTACAGACTCTACTAGCTAACAATATGGGCATTAGAACAGTGTGCGTTAGGGTGGGATTCTGGGGAAGAGACTTTGATGAGCGCCTCAAATATAAGGAAACCTTGCAACAGCTCAAGGAGAAGCTTAATCTTCTGATCAGTCCGGATCCCTCGAGGCTTGTACGCGGCCAGCCAGTCCCGGATTTTCGCTTTGGGGCGTCGGAAGTAGCGTCGGAAGTAATTGAACAGATTCGCAAGAATCTAAGCGATGATCGCTACATAAAGCAGAAACTGGAAGAGGACTGGAAATTTCCGAAATACAGTGCGAAAAACCTAAAGGATAGAGGACAAGTAAAGGAACTATTGTCAGAATGGAATAAGTCGATTGAGAAGTTGACCAACGTGGATATTACTCATCTCAGGGGCGCCTTTTACGCACAAAGGAAAGTGTTCGACGAAACTGGACAAGAACGAGTAAAGACGGAACCTCTTGTCGTGACCAGTAGCATTGGCCCCGGCGAAGATTGGTTCGCTAGGATTGATGAAGCTCAACGAGCCAAAGCATGGTGCCTGGAACTGCTGGGAACTGGCTTACCAGAAAATGAAGACAAGGGGTTACTGGCAAAGTTGCACAAATTGGCTGGTGCATGCTCAAGGGTTCAACATCCGCCTCTATACAGTCGCTTGTCGGTATCCACGGCCCAGCAAGCAAAGGGACTTAGTGAATCTTTGTCTGCGTTTTTCGAGACCTTGGTGAAGGTCAACTGCTCGATCCTTCTAGAAGATACGGCCGCTTCCTTACTTGACGCATGTCTTGGTCGACCGAAAGAAGTGCTGAAAATGGCACAAGAAGAATACGAGATTGCCGCGCGAGTAGCGTATGGCATGCCAGAGTCTCCAGTGACTGCGGCTGAGCTTAATCAACAGTTTGACCGTCTACAAGGGGATACCTGGTTGACTATTCTTGGGCGGGTAGCAGATCGAAAAGACAAAGATCTCTTTAAGAAAGCAGTGTTGCGAGGGGCAATAGGTCTTACCTTGTCAGGCTTGAAGGGGGTCCTCGGCCTCGAACCGACAGCTGATCTTGCAGAGATAAACACAAGTCTTGGAGAGAGAATGGGACGAATGTACAGCATGGATCGGGCGGGGCGTACCACTGAGTTTGAAGCGCCTTGGTGGGGCTCTAGAGCACCAGACGGTATCACCAGAGAATACAATTTCCGAATATTGCCTGTGCTGGAACGTGGTCTGACTGAGGCATTGCGAGCCAGTGGTGGACAAGAGGGCTTTTCCTGGGTGTTTACTAAACTCGGTGTCATTGGATTGCATATTCTAGCGTTTCATGGGGTCTCACTCAATACGGCGCCAGGCCCCGACACCATTTCAGCTACTAAGTACTTGATGGAGCCATATGTAGAAATGGTCCGCAGGAATCTGGAGAGATGGGATAGGGACGCGCTGGGGCGATCTGGGGAATTCGAAATCGCTCTCGCAGGGGTGATTGGTGAGCCGCTCTACTTGAAGGCTCTAGTTGCAGCGGAATTAACGGAGGAAGAGTTGGAGAAGATCAGGGAGCTTTATCAAGTCTACGAGGGTGTTTAAGGCCCATTGGTTAAGCTGAGGAGCAAGCGCTAACAGGCAAATGGTGAACAACCCACAAGATGCAGCCCTGAATATGGCTTCCTCACTGCCGAAGGAGTTGCATTTTCCAAGTGTTATGCAGCAGTAAACTGCTGCATAACACTAATCTAGGAGCATACAGGGAGTTTTTAGATGGATCGACGTCGTAGAATGTGGCTTATACTCATTCTGCTAGCCGGGATGGGTACGGTTTTTTTCGGGCGCTGGCTGTTCGCAGACGCAGCGTGTCAGCGGCTTCAGTTTGCATTGCTTTACTCCTCTACTACGCTGACTGTTATTCTAGCAGCTTTGTGGTCAATCTTCACAAGAAACGATAGTCATATTTCACAATTCACCAAGGTGTGCATCGTAGTGGCAGCTGGCTTGCTTATTCCAGCGGTTTTGGGTTCGTTTCTTGCGCAATACCCTGGGGTGAAGATTGTATTTTGCCCTGGCTGTGATGAAGCGATCGAGAGGGCAGAGGGGCTTCGCGTCGCGGGTCAAATAGATGGTGCAGCATTCCTGGCAAGACAGTCTCTCAAGGAATGTCCTGACCCAGAATCTCGCTGCAAAGCTGGACGTGTACTTGCTCGAAGCCTCTATGATAAGGCAGGAGTTCTGGTACAGGCTCGCCGATGTACAGAGGTGAGTTCTATATTAGACGAGGCAGAAACACTTGCTAAGGAATGTGACCTCACATTTATGGCTGCAGTCCAAGAAAGACGACAATACTGTCAATTGGTGTGTTCCACACCGGCTGCGACTTCGACACTAACGCGGACTCCTGCACTGACACCGGCTTCTACACGGACGTCACCACCTTTACCTGTACCTTCACCTTCACCTCTACCATCCTATACTCCAATACTTATCCCTACAGCTACGATAGAGCTCGTCCCATGCAACAAAGCTACAGTGAGGATTAGCCAGTTGATCATCAGGGACAAGGGGACTGTCGATGCGATATCAGTGGTGCCTCGCGTAGATATCCCTGTTCCCAAAACTGGTACAATTGAGGTTTATGGTGCTGCATTTATGCAGGGGCGCATTTCGTATGAGATTCGGTATGCACCCATAGACATCGCTAACCTTGTCAAGGGAGACTGGAACACTATCGGATCGCGGAAATCCGCTCCGATCGGTGATGAATTCAATAATGCACTTCTGGGTAGGTGGGAGGAGAGTGAGCGCAAGAACCTTCCCTCAGGAAGGTACGCTTTGACAGTGAGGATGTTTCTACCAGACGGGAACTATACGGTAGAGAGGGATTTTGAACGGTGTTGGACGTTTGTCGTGATTCGTTGATTTGACAAACTGCCCCCATCAAGGTCCAGACGCCTATGCGGCAGAGTAAATGAAAGCTGGAGGTTCCAGGTGAACTTAAGTGCAGTAACTGAAACAACCACCGTGCAATCTAATAAGGGATGCAACCCGACCTGGGAACCCACCGACAGCCAGTACATCACTCCAACTTTGGTCATTCTATGTGGATTTGTATCTAGCGAAGAGGCCCAGTTGCTACAGGATAGTGTCCTGGAACGTCTAGTGCATATTCCTTCACGCGCTATACGGTGGGGTCAGATAAACTCCATACAGGAGATCACTGAGAATAATATCAACCAATTAGTCGAACCCCTTCTTGAGTTGACATTGTGGCAGGAACTGGCATCGAGTGGGTATGTCCAAGGCCTGCCTGCAGGAACGCAACGAGTTCCTTTGCAGGTCATTGTGGTATGTGACTTGCAGGATGGGGGGGCAACAGTCGTTTCATCTCTAGTGCAGGATTTGGAGAAAGTTATCGGAAGTGCTCTCTCAGGTAGAGTAGATCTTTCCTTGCCGCTTGTATTACTGGGTAGCGGACTTGACTTGGGACAAACACTGTATTGGCCTAGAGTCCACCTACAAACAGTAGCGTACGGTGGGGTAGTAGCAGACCGTGCTAGAGTTCTTGAGGCGTGTCAAACCCTTCTTGTTGCTTTTATCGCTTCAGAACTGATGCGGGCAATGGCTAATGTAGTCGGAGGGAATAGGGACTCGGTAGCCTGGATTGAGATGGGAGCTGCAGCTCTGGTCGTGGATCTGGCTCGTATGAGGACAAAGCTACACCTACTTGTCTCTAGAGAATTGACACATCGTGTGCTTGGTACGCAATTAGCATTTGCTGACAGGGAAGCTATTACACATTTAATGCAGGAGAAAGTTGCAGGCTTTCAAGAGGCAACGTTGGCGCACGCATTGAACATAGCTGCTCGCCATTTGTGGAATGGTAAGACTAGTGGGCGACACATTCAGCATTTCACGCTGAGCCCCAGTGCAGAACTATGGAAGAAGATCTATCCGCCAACGACCGACCTGGCCTCTTCATTATCGAACCATTATATAACGCTTCGCGACTCCTTGATCAAGGATTTGGCTCAACCTGAAAGTGAGCAGTATAGCCGCTTGCTGGATGTGTTTGCCTTTCTTTTAGATCGATTGATATTCAGTAGCAATGATAGGCCCCTTCCGGTATCTCTGCAGGAGCCATACCCATCTGGGTTGTATGCAGCGCTCCATGCAGTCGAAGGAGCTATTGACGAATTGAAGAATTCGCCTGATATGTACTTTGATGGAAAAGCCTTGTTGCCTCATCCTATTGGGAATGATTATTTCTTAACTGCAGTGGCGGAGTCGGATGCAATAGCTGCACACGCTAACTTTAGGCGTTATGTCCGATTAAGCAGAGCAATGTTGTCTCCTTTGGGATTACTACTCAAGGTGCTTCCAGCTTGGCCACTTCTGACAGGTGCATTATTATTGATAACCACTAGATGGAACGAATTGCAGTCTGCATTGGTGGCCGGGTTGTCCTTGATGGTCATAGGCGTGTCTGAGCTTGCGCTTCGGCAGTTTCGGGTGAGAGGATGGTTTAGGCGACTCCGTGATCCGGTAATCCGAAGGCTCGCAGGTTCTGTTCTTTGCCTTATGGCCAAGCCGCTTCGTGATTTCCGCCTGCTCATTGTTAGACGTCTGATGGACAGCTTGTATACCTTCAAACGCCTACTTTCAATGCTCCAGAACGTAGACCTAGATGTCCAGAAGCGCCTAGATGCACTAGATACTTGGCACAAAACATCTCGGCAGCAGATAGGGTCCGTCTATAGGCTCGTGGATTTTGAGATTTGTCATGAATGGGCGAGTCAAGCAATTAAGCGGGTAGATGCAAGCCAAACTAAGTATGCCAATTTTGTCACTGCCTTTGTTGCTGAGCATATATTTCCATTGTTTCGGAATCCATCTTCACCTCGGCACGTTATGCGGAGACTAACGGAGATTACCGATCAACTTGTGGCAAGTGTTTTCCGCAACGCTGTTCTGGAGGTGTATGTACTGAGTGAAAGGGAGGAGCCTTTGAAGGGCGGAAAAAGCTGGCAGTGGCTCTACCAAAGAGCACATCCATTAGGGCAAAGCAGTGAATCTACGCAGAAGTCTTTCACTATTATGGCACTGGCGAGTGACGCTGCTTTGGTAGGCGCTGCTGGGCAGCACAGCGAATATTGGGGTACTGATTGGTTAGTCGCACGTTCCCGACAAGCGCATGAGATCATCTGCCTACGCGGGGTCTTTGAACAAGGCGAACAAGAAAGGGAGGACAATCCATGATTTGGATCAGTTTCGTTATTACAGTTATTATATTCTATACTCCTCTCGTTGGCTTGAGCCGAGTGTTTGGAACGCAGGCTGCCCTGCTTCTGTTGTGCAGCATCGCGTCTTGGCTTCTCTTATGGCTTGTGTTATCTGCTCTGGAAGAATTTGGTAACATTGACTTCTTTTCCCGATCAGGGCTGCGTGATGGCATGCTCTACGCGTGGCGGCCCCACGTTAGCAACAATGTAGCCTTTGTATTAGCTAGCGTTATTCTCGTATATGCAGGTGCTGATTTTGTTCTAGCTATACTAGGCGTTGTATTTCCCTTCCACTTGGATAGGAGACTGGTTATACTAAGCGTCCTCACTTTACTCGCTGTTTTGGGTTTTTGGCTAGAACAGCGCTACCGGTACGAAGGTGAGGTTAGGCGTAATCAGCGTCTGCGCAAATACCAGCAGACAGAAATTATAACGCTGCAAGCGGAGAAATAGGAGGTAAAGACCAAAATGACCACCAATGCTAGTGTTAGAAGCCAGAATCAGCTCGCTTCAATTGACATTAAATTCGACATTGAGCTGATATTAGGCGTATATACTATAGGCAGCAAAGATAGCCCTTCTCGAGCTAGCGTGCCCGTCGGCCGTATAGCAGTGGTTAGCCATGACGGCGAAGCTTTTGATCAAGATAATCTGCCTGAGGTATATCTCGCTGGTGAAGTCATAACCAAGAATCGATTCCGCAAAAATGCCAAATGTACCATTGTGGAGTTGGCTGAATATCCAGGAACTGTTTCAGTTGGCGTAACCCAATGGCTAGCTGGCCTCTCATTAACCACTGCAGACCCAGCATCAGCCAAATTCCTATACCACATCCGCTTAGAAAACCCTATCAGATTACTTTCCCGGGAAGCAAAATGGATGGTTGCAGATGGGCAAAATCGTCTCAAGACCGCGGTTGAAGACCTTATACGCGACGAACTGAACTCGGTGCTGAATGATAATATCCAGTTGTGGTCACATCCGGATATTCGAGAGGTGTCGGGGAGCATCTTTGCGCGGCTTGATGCCAAACTAAAGGCCTGGGGACTACGTTTAGACAGCGATGTTCCTGCATATCGAGTGTATCCTCCATTGCTTTATGAGGTAACACTACAGTTTAGAACTGCAGAAAGCGATCTTCTTGACGCAGAAGAGGCAGCAAGGCAATCTCTCCTCATGAAGTTGGGCCTGCAACGCGACGATATTATCGGAATCAGAAATATCCGTGACCAGAAAGGTGGTGGGGCAGGTTTATTAATAGCAGCGAAGAATAGAAAGAAGGATATTGAGCGGTTTATTGAGTGGCTTGCCTCGGACGAGGAAGCAGCACTTGCAGCTGCAAACTTCCTGAGAGAACTCTACTCTGGGAACTATACTGCCAGAGACATAGAATTGACCGAACAAGTCGTTTTTTGGGCTTTGCGTAACCCAATGTTAGGTTTGGGAGAGTGGGGTGATACAGAACATGCTCTCAGCGAGGTGTTCTCCCATCACCAGCTTGGGGGCATCTAGAAGCCCAGCAGCTTCTGGATTTTGGATATTTGCTTCGACATCTCATATACAAGTACTGATACACACACCAAGCCCAGATGCATGCAGTAAAGCAGGTGATCACACCCACCATCACTAACCGATGGTGGGTGCAGTTATTTATAGGCCCTAGGAGTTTTGACATCCTCACTATGAGGCGAGAATTGCATTATTCACTTTCCATAAGGGATCTATTCAGAAGTTGACATCAAGCGAGAATTGTGCTATTCTAGCCGTGGAGGTGTGAGAAATGCCAGGAAGAAGGATCGGCCGGCCCAATAGAGGAAATAGCCGAGGAATTAAGGAGACTCTGACACCAGAGCAGCTCCGGCAGCTTTATGTGCAGGAGCAGAGGTCGTTGGCGGAGATTGCCAAACAGTTTGGTTGTAGCCGGCAGTACGTGCTGACGCTGTGCCGCACCTACGGCATCCCCAGGCGCAGCAGAGCCCAGTTGCTGAGCAGGGAGCAGGGGTGAATAGATTACTTCTCCCCTGCACCCCTAGCACCTCTGCACCTCCGCTCAGCATCCTCTACGCCACGTGCTCCTGGAACAGGGGTAAGAAGCGCCGGGGCAGTCGCCCCTGGATGCGCGTGCCTTCTTTGCGATATTCCTCGGCTGCTACCTGACCACGCTCGTGGAAGAGGGCGGCCAGCTCGCCGGCGCTGTAGGGCAGCAATATCGTTATGTCAACCATCTCCCGCCCCAGCACCTCGGCGATCTTGGCCAGAAGCTGCTCCAGGCCCGTCCCCTGCTCTGCCGAGATAGCCACCATGTCAGCGTAGGGTTCTGCCACCTGGCGCACGGCCTCCAGGACTGCGGGCGTCAACAATCCCTGTTGCGCCTCGGCGGCGATCTTGTCTATCTTGTTCAAGGCCGTAAGCACCGGCTTGTCCCCTAGCCCCAGCTCGCCCAGCACCCTGCTCACCGTCTCCGCCTGCTCGGCGGCGTTTTGGTGCGTTATGTCAAGTATATGCAGCAGCAGGTCGGCTTCCGCCAGCTCCTCCAGGGTGGCCCGAAACGCCGCTACCAGTTGTGTGGGTAACTTTTGGATGAAACCTACAGTATCGGTCAGGAGTACTTTCTGGCCGTTGGGCAGGGTGATCCGCCGCGTCGTGGGGTCCAGG
>VGNX01000046.1 GCA_016865855.1 Chloroflexota bacterium
GCTAACTCATCTATGCTTTCCACTGAGAGACCTCCTTAATCTAAAGATTAGCTCTTACAAGCCATCCACGATTCTGCGAGGTCTCTCTTCTAATTTCAACCCCGACCGACCAAAATATTACAGTATCTCTTAGAGATTGTTTACTAATGTAGTTGCGAGGCTTTAGCCTCGCTACAAGCCTCGTGAGCACGACTTGAAATCAAGTAATCATTGTTCATATAATGATGACAAGAATAGAGACGAAATAATTCTGGGGAGGTTAGTGAAATGGCTCGAAAGAAAGATATTCCCATAATAGAAGTAAGTCGGGAGTTGGCTCCACGGATTGATGACCGTGTTAGCAACATTCAAAAGGCTGTCAAGAAACAACAGGAACGGGACATCAAAAAGTCGTTAAAAACTCTTAGAGACTGTTCACTAATGTAGCCACGAGGCTTTAGCCTCGTGAGCACGACCCTAAAGGGTCGTGGCTACATGTTAAAGTAACAACGGCATAAGGGGTATGCCTAGAGCATCCGCTCTAGGCACAATTGGAGCTGATGCTCCAATCTACCCTGGCAAAATGTCTTTACCTTGTGTTGTTAGTATAGATTGTCACTAAACATTCTCACTCTTAGCCTTTGGCTTAGAACAAAAAGGTGTCGCCCTTAGCTAACAAGGCAGCCAGGATAAGGAGGGCGACTGCGTAAAGCAGGTCAAACCAGATGGCACTGAGTATTCCCGCCAGCTTTATCAGGCCGACAACCGGAAACCCGAATAGCGCTAAGGGATTACGCCGCAAAGCTCTTTTTGAATAGTGCCATAAATTGTCGGCATCTTCACTACTGGGAAAGGAGTGCATAGCTATGGATATGCCCAGCCAGTAGAGCAGGTAGGTGATTAAGCCGAGAGGGATGATTACAGCGATGAAGAATAAGATTACAGCGACGGCTGTGTTGACCAAGAAGGGAGCGGTGGCTATGAGAAAGGCTTTCCCATAGTTGTCTACCGGACCGTGGATAACATATCCTGCGGGGTTACCCAGCCTGAAATAGCATGTTTTGTAAACAGGCACCTTGGTACGGTCGCAGAAAAACTTATGAGCCCACTCGTGAAGTATGATGCCAGGGAAGGTGACAAGGGCTATCAGCCATCTAAACATAACGGGGGCTATTATTCATTCCCACTCTATGGTGGATGGTGGTTTGCTGGTGACATCGTAGACCACGCGGTTGACGCCGGGTACTTCGTTGACGATGCGGCTGGAGATGCGAGCCAGGAGGTCGTAAGGTAGGCGAGCCCAATCGGCGGTCATAGCGTCCTGGCTGGTAACGGCGCGTACAGCTACCAGGTAGCCGTAAGTCCGGTAATCCCCCATAACACCGACACTTCTGACATCAGTGAGGACGGCAAAGCTTTGCCATAGCTGGCGATAGAGGTTTGCCTTTTTGATCTCATTCATTACTATCCAGTCGGCAGCCCGAAGTATCTCCAGGCGCTCTCTGGTTACTTCTCCAATGATGCGGATGGCCAGTCCTGGTCCGGGGAAAGGCTGGCGCCATATCATATCCTCGGGTAAGCCCAGAGCCAAGCCGACCTCACGAACCTCGTCTTTAAACAGGTAGCGTAACGGCTCAATTAGAGTGAGCGACATTTTGGTAGGTAAGCCACCGACGTTGTGATGGGTCTTTATTCTGGCAGCAGCTTTAGTCTCCTTAGAAGTGCTTTCGATTACGTCGGGATAAAGAGTGCCCTGAGCCAGGAAATCGATCTTGCCCAGTTTGCCTGCTTTGTATTCAAATATCTTAATGAACTCCTCGCCGATACGACGCCGCTTGACCTCGGGGTCGGTGACTCCTTTCAGTCGCCTGAGAAACCTCCTAGAAGCGTCCACATAGACCACATTCATTTTCAGGTTGTTCCGAAAAGTGTTTAGGGCCCGTTCAGCCTCCTCTCGGCGCAGTAGCCCGTTATTGACAAAGATGCAGGTTAATTGATTGCCGACAGCCTGGTGGATAAGCGTAGCTGTGACTGCCGAATCAACGCCGCCGGAGAGGGCACAGATGACTTTGCCATCTTTTACCTGTTTTTTAATTGTGCTTATGCTCTCGCTGATGAAGTTTGCTGGCGTCCAGGTGCCATGACAGCCGCATACCCGGTAGAGAAAGTTTTGAATTATGGCCTTCCCGTCCGGAGTGTGGACTACTTCAGGGTGGAATTGTAGCCCAAAGATGTTTGTACCATTACCTATAACCGCGGTAGAGGAGTTCTCAGTGTAAGCCAGCGCTTTGAAACCGGGCGGCATTTCTACTATCTGGTCGCCATGGCTCATCCATACTGGCAGTGAAGCAGGCAAGCCAGCGAAGAGCGGTGAGTCTTTATCGCTTATATGTAAGATAGCCTGACCGTATTCATGCTTATCTGCCGGAGCTACCTGTCCTCCTAGCTGGTGGGCTATAGCTTGCATCCCATAACAGATGCCCAGGATTGGTAGATGACTGGCATAAAGCTGGGATGGAGCTAAAGGAACTCCCGGCTGATATACGCTGGCTGGTCCTCCTGAAAGGATGAGACCTTTAGGTTGGAGGGAGGCTATCTTTTCCCAGGGTTCATCAAAGGGAATTAGTTCGCAGTAGACATGGCATTCCCGGACTCGCCGGGCAATCAGGTGACTATATTGAGAGCCAAAATCAATAACGGCTATCGCTTCCCGTGCACCAAGCGATATAGTCTCTACCTTGGATGTAAGTTGCTCGCCTTGAAGCTCTCTAGCGATTTCAAGGTAAGTCGAAACTTCAATATCATCGGTGGTAGCTATACGATGGCTGTCTTTTTTTGCCATTCATCTGCCTTAAGTAAAGTATATCATAGCCTGGCATGGCATACTACGGTTTCATATCTTGTCTGGCTAGGCATCTTCATTGTAAAGGTGTTAAAATATATGTAACCTGAGGGTTAATTGATGAAGACCAGCAGACGTTTTCTTGTGCTTTGTAAAGGCATGCTGGCTGTGTTTCTGGCCGCTTGCCTTCTTGGGCTGGTAATTTATGCCGTTGGTGGTCATAGCAGGGGGACAAACTCGTCAAAACTTAGCTTGGAATCTATGAGTACTGTTGAGCAACAAGCCTGGCAGTTGGCTAGAGAGGTGGTTGGGGCCAGCAGAGATGCACAGGAACAGTTTGTTACCGAGTTGCTTGCTCTTTACGCAGAAGTTAAGGACAGCGACCTTGCTATTTTCTGTAACCCAGGTGGTTGGGGAAAGGAACCATTGTCCTCTGATTATCAGGGGCGAAGCTGTCTGGCCGGTATCGAAACTAGTCTAACTAAGATGGGATACAAATATTACAGGATTGAAGATATACGCACTGGTAGTAGCTTGGTGGAATATCTTTACGAGTTTAAGGAACACCTGACACATTATCCCTCGAAGGCAAAAGAATTAGCTACCAAAATTGATTTTCTAACTCAACAGGTTGCCGGTCTTAAGATAATGATAATTGGTCAGAGTAGTGGTGCCGCTTTTGCTAGCGAGGTAGCCAGCTATCTGGAAGATAATCCTGAAGTGTATTCAATTCAGGTTGGTCGTCCTTTCTGGTATCGAGGACTGCAAGTTGGTCAATCACTGGTGATAGATAGTAATGGAATTGGGGCCGATGCCGTTACTGAGAGAGACCTGGTGGCATTATTCAAAACTAACTGGGCGAGGTTATTTATAATGAACCATGTCCCCTCTTTTACGCCCTTTGACTGGGTGATAACCAGGGCGGTTCTTATTTTTGGACCGTCCAAATATGGCTTCGGACTAAGAGCACCGGGACATGAATATATGTGGGAGTATCCGGGCGTCGGGCCAGTGATTGAGGCATTCCTGGTCAAGAATTTTGGCACGCAGTAATCTCCTGTAGCGCAAGATAAGTACAAAAGTGAGTAATCTGTCAAGACAAATAACCTTACAGGTTGATAGAGCTATCGAAATCCTCAAATCTGGTGGTGTTGTGGTCTATCCTACGGATACAGTCTATGGCCTGGGTTGTAGTGCTCTTAATAGCGAAGCTGTGGAGAGGATTTATAAGGTGAAGCAACGGCCGCATCATCTACCTTTACCAGTTCTTCTGGCTGATGTATCACAACTAGATGTTGTAGTTGCTCCAGTTCCAGGGGTTGCTCAGTTTTTGATGAGACGCTTTTGGCCTGGTGGGCTGACCTTGGTTTTACCTAAAGCAGCTTCGCTCCCTGCTATTGTCACTGCCGGCAGCGATAAGGTAGCAATACGAATTCCCAGCCATGCTGTGCCTTTGGCTATCATTCGTGGGTTAGGGTCGCCTATTATTGGAACCAGCGCTAACATTAGCGATAAACCTAGTCCAGTTACGGCTGAAGAGGCGGAGCAGCAACTGGGTAAACAAGTTGATTTGATTATTGACGCAGGCAGATGTCCTGGCGGGATAGAGTCAACCATTGTTGATGTTACCGTGGAGACACCTGTGATTTTGCGAGCGGGCATTATATCTGAGGGCGAGATTAAGAGAGCATGTCAGGAATATGCTAAAGGGGTGAGCAAGTGCGCATAGCTTTGGGGTGCGACCATCGTGGTTTAAGGCTCAAGGAAGCCATCATGGGTCTTCTCACCGAGTTGGGACATGAGTATCAGGACTTTGGCTGCCACAGTACTGACCCTGTGGACTACCCCGATATTGCTAAAGAGGTGGCTGAGGCAGTAGCTTCAGGGAAGTTCGACCACGGGATTTTGATTTGCAGCAGCGGCATAGGCATGAGCATTGCTGCCAATAAAGTGAAGGGCATAAGGGCAGCTTTATGTTGCAATGCTTTCAGTGCTCAGCGGGCTCGTCAGCATAATGATGCCAATGTACTGTGTTTAGGTGAAGATACACTTGAGCAAGGTTTAGCCCTCGATATTGTGAAAGTTTATCTCTCTTCCACCTTTGAAGGTGGCAGGCATTTACGGCGTCTGGAGAAGATACGTAACCTGGAAGCGGCCTAGCTTGACAATAGCTAGCTGCTATGCTAGTTTACTGCAATAACCTGAATTTCCCAAACTGAGCGCTATTCTAGCCAGGGAGGCGTTTTTTGAAGACAATGCGTAGCGATGGTGTGAAGAAAGGCATTGAGCGGGCACCACATCGGGCCTTGCTTCGGGCTGTTGGCGTTTGTCGGGACGACTTTTCCAAGCCTTTTGTTGGTGTAGTCAACAGTTTTAACGAGGTCGTGCCCGGCCATATTCATCTGCGCAGTATCGCCGAGGCAGTGAAGGCGGGGATTCGCAGCGAGGGTGGCGTGCCTTTTGAGTTCAACACCATCGGCGTGTGCGACGGCATAGCGATGAACCATCCCGGGATGAAGTACAGCCTGCCCAGCCGGGAGTTGATTGCCGACTCCGTAGAGATCATGGTCGAGGCACATCAATTTGATGCGCTTGTCTTCATACCGAACTGTGACAAAGTTGTGCCCGGCATGCTTATGGCTGCGGCGAGATTGAATATTCCGTCTATCTTTATCAGCGGCGGGCCAATGCTGGCAGGGCACATGAATCAGGGTGACCAAAGCCGAACTGTGGATCTCATCTCCGTGTTTAGTGCGGTGGGTAGCGTTGCCCGTGGCAAGATGACCGAGGCTGAGCTTGAGGAAATTGAGATTGTCGCCTGCCCCGGCTGCGGGAGCTGCTCTGGCATGTATACAGCCAACACGATGAACTGCTTAACCGAGGCGCTAGGGATGGCCTTACCGGGCAATGGCACTATACCGGCCGTGGATTCTAGGAGAATGGTATTAGCCATGGAAGCAGGAAAGCAGATTATGCCTATATTTGAAAAGAACCTGTTGCCCAGGAATGTTATTACCAAGGATTCCATTACCAATGCTTTTGCTGTGGATATGGCGCTCGGTGGCAGCACCAATTCCGTTTTGCATCTTATTGCGGTGGCCCATGAAGCGGGTATCGATTTCCCGCTGTCACTGATTAATGAGATAAGCCAGCGCGTTCCGCACATCTGTAAGCTGAGCCCGGCCAGCGAAGTTCATATCGAGGATCTGGATTTGGCGGGTGGAATTCCCGCGGTCATGCATGAGATAGCGGACTTCCTGAATGGAAGGTGTAAGACAGTGGCATTAGCACCCCTGTCAAGCATCATAAAGGCAGGTAAGGTTAGAAACCGTGAGGTCATCCGGTCGGTGGCCAAGCCGTATTCGAAGACTGGTGGTCTGGTGATCCTCTTCGGAAACCTAGCGCCTGAGGGGGCTGTGGTCAAGAGCGGCGCTGTTGATCCCAAGATGATGGCACATGATGGCCCGGCTAGAGTCTTCGAGAATGAGGAGGAAGCGACCAGGGGGATAATGAAGGGTGAGATTAAGAAGGGTGATGTCATAGTCATTCGTTATGAAGGTCCTAAAGGTGGGCCGGGGATGCGAGAGATGTTGACGCCGACCTCTCTCTTGAGCGGCATGGGTTTGGATAAAGACGTGGCCCTGATAACTGACGGGAGATTTTCGGGTGGTACCAAAGGAGCTGCCATAGGGCATGTAGCGCCTGAGGCAGCCAGCCGTGGGCCTATAGCCGCGGTAAAGAATGGTGATATCATAAGCATAAATATTCCAGAATGTAAGCTGGAGTTGAAGGTGAGCGACGCAGAGATAAAGAAACGGCTGTCCGGGCTGCCTGAGTACAAATCCAGGATAGAGACAGGTTATCTGAGAAGGTATATTGAAAGCGTTGGCTCAGCCAGCACAGGGGCAGTATTTGCTAAATAGGAGACATTTATGAAAAAGACGGGTGCCCAGATTTTATGTGAGAGTCTATGTAGGGAAGGTGTTGAAGTCATTTTTGGCTTTCCCGGTGGAGCTGTGTTGCCGTTGTATGATACTTTGCCTCAATATCCAAAAATTAGGCATATTCTAGTTCGTCACGAGCAAGGTGCGGCTCATGCAGCTGATGGCTATGCTCGAGCTACGGGGAAAGCAGGAGTATGTCTGGCAACCTCAGGGCCAGGAGCCACTAATTTGGTAACTGGGATTGCCAACGCTTGCTTGGATTCGTCTCCTGTGGTGGCTATTACCGGTCAGGTAGCCAGGCCTTTCATCGGTAAGGATGCTTTCCAGGAGATAGATATCACCGGCATCACTCTTCCCATTACCAAGCACAACTATCTTGTGCTCGATGCTAAAGACCTGGCTAAGGTGGTTAAAGAGGCCTTTTATATTGCCCAGACTGGCAGGCCAGGTCCGGTTCTCATTGATATACCACGTGATGTTTTCCAGCAGGAGGCAGAATTTGTTTATCCGGACAAAGTTAATCTACCAGGCTATAAGCCGACGCTCTTTGGACACCCAACGCAGATTAAAAGAGCAGCTGAAACGATAAATGCCGCTGAGCGTCCCATCATTATTGCTGGTAGAGGAGTGATAATCTCAAAGGCTTTTGCTGAACTCAGGGAGCTGGCAGAGAAGGCACAGATACCGGTGATTACGACT
Organism: Chloroflexota bacterium; assembly: GCA_016865855.1. Taxonomy (GTDB): domain Bacteria; phylum Chloroflexota; class Dehalococcoidia; order GIF9; family UBA5629; genus 9FT-COMBO-48-23. The sequence goes on from VGNX01000046.1 coordinate 7,465, forward strand.
CTCTTGGGCATTGGCTGTTTTCCTGAGACTCATGTATTAAGCTTTGGGTGGTTAGGGATGCATGGCATGGCCTATGCCAACAGGGCGGTTCACAACGCTGATGTCATTGTGGCTATTGGGATGAGGTTTGATGACCGGGCTACTGGGGTGGTCAGCTCTTTTGCACCGCAGGCTCGCATTGTTCACATAGATATTGACCCTGCTGAGATAGGTAAGAACGTGCGAGTTGATGTGCCAATTGTTGGTGATGTTAAGAATGTCCTTGAGGCGCTGAATCAACAAATCGTGCCGCGTGAACATCTGGACTGGTTTAATCAGGTGGATAAGTGGCGGGATGAACATCCGGCGTTGCTAATAAGGGAGAGCGAAGCTCTTTTACCTCAGTACGTTATTCGCCAGATTTACGAGGTTACTCAAGGTGATGCCATTGTAGTCACAGGTGTTGGTCAAAATCAGATGTGGTCGGCTCAGTTCTTCTTCTATGATAAACCGAACAGCTTAATTTCCTCAGGTGGTTTAGGCACTATGGGCTTTGAGCTTCCCGGGGCTATCGGTGCTAAGGTTGGGCGACCTGATGAGACGGTTTGGTGCATTGCTGGTGATGGTGGCTTTCAGATGACCATACAGGAATTAGCCACGATAGCCCAGGAAAACATCGCCGTCAAGATAGCTATCATCAACAATGGTTGTCTAGGGATGGTAAGGCAATGGCAACAACTGTTCTATGAGCGCCGCTATGTTCACACGCTACTCTCTGGCCCAGATTTTATTAAGATTGCCGAAGCTTATTGCATCCCGGCATTGCGAGTGACGGATAAAAAACTGGTGGTCTCGGCTATAGAAAAAGCGATGGAACATGAAGGCCCGTTCTTAATCGACTTTGTTGTTGAGCCTGAGGAAAATGTTTTTCCCATAGTCCCACCAGGAGCAGCTCTGGTTCAGGCTATTGAAATGCCAAAGCCAGAAAAGGTGAAGCCTTAAAGCTCGTAAGTTCAGAAGTAAAATAAGAGGAGGACTGGGTCATTGGCTACAACGAAACACACTTTAGTTGCTTTGGTGGAAGATAGACCCGGAGTGCTTAATCGGGTGTCTAGCCTTTTCCGACGGCGTAACTTTAACATCGAGAGTATCGCCGTTGGGCATACTGAGCAGCCAAATCTGTCTCGAATGACTATCATCGTGGAAGGTGATGATGCCAAAGTGGAACAGGTCAGGAAACAGCTGGACAAAGTTATAGACGTAGTTAAGATAGTTGATATAACTAGTGATGACAAAGTGGCTCGGGAGCTGGCCTTGGTCAAGGTCAAAGCGACTGCTTCTACTCGGAACGAAATCATCCAGATCGTGGACATTTTTAGGGCTAATATAGTGGATGTTTCCTCTGATTCACTGATGGTGGAAGTCACCGGAGATGAAGACAAGGTCAATTCTTTGTTAGACCTCCTCCGTGGCTTTGGTATCAGGGAGATAGCTAGGGCTGGTCGTATCGCTTTAACTCGGGGTGGTGCTGGTCCGTTGCAGGTTGAAGAGCCGAGGGAGGTGAAGGCAGTAAAGCAACCACCGAAAGCACCGCCCTCAGAAGCCGAAAGCCCACCAGACTGGTGATGATACAGAAATAATCAAATCCGCGGCAGGGCAGATAGAAAAACTTTTTAAGGAGGCATCATGGCTAAAATCTATTATGAGAAGGACGCTAAGTTAGACGTACTTAAGGGCAAGATGATTGGCATCATTGGTTTTGGTAGTCAGGGACATGCTCATGCCCAGAACTTGAGAGATAGCGGCTGTCAGGTAAGTGTTGCTGAAGCCAAAGGCACTGAGGGCTGGAAGAATGCCAAAAAGGCGGGCTTCAAGGTGGCCGATGCTGACGGAGTCGTCAAGGAAGCGGATATAATTGTCATGCTTGTCCCGGATACTTTACAGCCGAAGGTTTATCGTGAATCAATCGAAAAGGAGCTATCAGCAGGCAAAATGCTGATGTTTGCCCATGGATTTAATATCCACTTTGGGCAGATCCTGCCACCTGTTGACGTGGATGTGACAATGATTGCCCCTAAATGCCCGGGGCATATGTTGCGCCGACTTTACACTGAGGGCTCGGGAGCGCCGGCTCTTGTAGCTGTCCATCAGGATGCTTCAGGCAAGGCGAAGAATATTGCCTTAGCTTATGCTAGAGGTCTCGGCTGTGCTAAAGCCGGTGTGTTGGAAACCACTTTTGCCGAAGAAACCGAGACCGACCTTTTTGGCGAGCAGACAGTGCTCTGCGGTGGGGTTACTTCTCTGGTCAAGGCCGGGTTTGAGACGCTAGTCGAAGCTGGATACCAGCCGGAAATCGCTTATTTCGAGTGCTTTCATGAGCTCAAACTTATAGTCGACCTTTTGTACCAGGGTGGCTTGAGCTATATGCGTTACTCGGTCAGTGATACTGCTGAGTACGGCGATTATACCCGGGGGCCAAGGGTCATTGATGACCTGGTCAAGGATGAGATGAGGCAAATTCTCGCCGAAGTCCAGAGCGGTAGCTTTGCCAGGGAGTGGATTCTGGAAAACCAGGCAGGCCGTCCTGTCTACAACGCTCTAAAGCGAATGGATGCTGAACATGAGATTGAAGTCGTGGGCAAGAAACTTAGGGCAATGATGCCATGGCTAAAAGCCTAATTTGGAATGAAACATGGACAGGGTTATTATCTTCGATACCACTTTACGCGACGGCGAGCAGGCAGCGGGGGCGAGTCTGAGCGCCCGGGACAAATTGGAGATTGCCAAACAGCTAGAGAAGCTCGGCGTTGATGCCATTGAAGCTGGCTTTCCCATAAGCTCGCCGGGCGATTTTGAAGCGGTTCAGCTTATCGCCAGAGAAATCAAGGGCTCAACCGTTTGTGCCCTGGCCCACGCCAACGCTAAGGCTGTAGATAGCGCCTGGGAGGCGATAAAAAAAGCCAAACAACCTCGTATTCATGTTTTTCTTTCCGCTTCGGATATACACCTTCTCTATCAACTCAAGAAAACTCGTGAAGAAATCCTGCAGATTTCTCGTGACATGGTAGCTCGGGCTAAGAAATATACGGATGACGTGGAATTTTCGCCAATGGATGCCAGCCGTACTGAACCTGCATACATTTATAAGATATTAGAGGCCGTTATTAAGGCCGGTGCGACTACGTTAAATATCCCGGACACTGTCGGTTATGCCATCCCGCAAGAGCTTGGTGACTTAATCGAAGGTATCTTTAATAACGTGCCCAATATTGACAAGGCTGCGGTTAGCGTCCATTGCCATAATGATTTGGGATTGGCAGTAGCTAATAGCCTTGAGGCGATACGAAGGGGCGCCAGGCAGGTTGAGTGCACTATCAACGGCATAGGTGAGCGGGCTGGTAATGCCTCCTTAGAAGAGCTTGTCATGGCGCTTAAAACCAGAAGTGACTTTTTCCACCTGACCACAAACATTGACACCACCCAGATTTATAAGACAAGCCGGCTGGTTAGCGAGCTTACTGGATTCGCAGTCCAGCCCAACAAGGCTATTATCGGCGCCAACGCCTTCCGCCATCAATCAGGTATTCACCAGGATGGGGTGATTAAAAAGGCGATTACCTACGAGATTATGGACCCAAGGTCAGTGGGTATTCCAGCTAGCAGCCTTGTCCTGGGCAAGTTGAGCGGTCGGCATGCTTTTAAGGAGCGGCTGGCTGAGCTCGGCTATATTCTGGATGAGGAATCATTCAAGCATGCCTTCCAAGCTTTTAAGGAACTGGCTGATAAGAAACGAGAAGTCACTGACCGTGATATCGAATCTGTGATAGCTGAAGAATTGCGCACTGTTTCCGAGGTTTATCATCTCGACCACGTTGAAGTTTCATGCGGCAACCATAACATTCCTACAGCCACGGTGAGGCTCATTGGTCCTGATGGGCGGGCTGTGGCTGATGCTGACTTAGGTACCGGGCCGGTGGATGCCGTGTATAAAGCCATTAATCGAATAGTTAAGGTGCCTAATAAGCTCACTGAATTCACCGTCAAATCAGTGACTGAGGGCATTGATGCTATCGGTGAGGTGCTGATAAGAATCGAAAGCGATGGTGTAACCTATACCGGGCGTGGCGCCGCTATGGATATCATCGTCGCCAGCGCCAAAGCCTATATGAATGCGTTAAATCGGCTACTGGCAGCTAAGAAAGCACGAAAAGAATAGAGACTTGGATGAACACGTTAATAGACATGGTCCTACGCCTGCTGTTAGCAGCGGCCCTTGGGGCAGGCATCGGCTATCAGCGGGAGCGAGCTAACAAACCGGCTGGGCTGCGCACCCATATTTTAATTTCACTTGGCTCGGCTCTTTTTACAGTAGTTTCAATTTTTGGTTTCGGCGATGGGGTAGACGTGTCAAGAGTTGCTGCTGGAGTAGTGACCGGCATAGGTTTTATAGGTGCCGGAGTTATCTTTCGTGGTATACGTGGTGACCATGTAGCTGGCCTGACAACAGCAGCTAGCGTATGGGCCACAGCGTCTATAGGGTTGGCGGCTGGTGCAGGGATGTATCTAATAGCCACCATCGTTGCAGCCATCGCTGTGCTTGTGCTGATGATTCCTAGGGTAAAAGGGTGACTTGAGAGATTGAGGTGATGAATTTTGACTTTAGCTGAGAAGATTCTGGCAGCTCATTCGGGCAAAGGTAAAGTCAGCCCTGGCGAATTCATAAACGTCAGGGTTGATTTGGTTTTGGCAAACGACATCACCGCTCCTCTGGCAATAAAAGAGTTCCAGCGCCTGGGTGTAAACAGGGTCTATGACCCGAAAAAGATAGTGATGGTGCCCGACCATTTCTGCCCCAATAAGGACATACTTTCTGCTGAACAGGCCAAGACGATACGAGAGTTTGCTCACCAGTACGACTTGGTCTATTTTGAAGTCGGCAGGATGGGCATTGAGCATGTGCTTTTGCCTGAGCAAGGCCTGGTCTTGTCTGGAGAAGTGGTGGTTGGAGCTGATTCTCATACCTGCACCTATGGAGCTTTGGGTGCCTTCGCCACCGGTATGGGGTCAACTGATATTGCTGTGGCTATGGCCACCGGCGAGATATGGATGAAGGTGCCACCGACCATCAAGTTTGTTTACCGAGGAAAGCTGGGAAAATGGGTTGGAGGCAAAGACCTTATCCTTTATACCATCGGCGATATCGGCGTTGATGGTGCCCTTTATTCGGTTATGGAGTTTACCGGCGAAGCAATTGACGCCCTGCATATGGATGGGCGTTTCACCATGGCGAACATGGCGATTGAAGCTGGGGCTAAAGCTGGCATCTTCAGGGTGGACGGTGAGACAAAGAAATATGTCAAAGCCAGGGCAAAACGTTCTTACCAGGTCTATCAACCTGACGAAGATGCTGAATACACCAGGACGATTGAGTACGATGTGTCCAAAATAGAGCCACAGGTAGCCATGCCTCATTTGCCTTCCAATGTGAAGCCTATAAGCCAGGTAGGGAACATAAAAATTGACCAGGTGGTCATCGGTAGTTGCACCAACGGGCGTCTCGATGACCTCAGGCTAGCTGCCCGGATACTCAGAGGCAGGCAGGTCAGTCCTGAAGTGCGGTGCATTATCATTCCCGGCACTCAGCAAATCTATCTCGATGCCTTGCGTGAAGGCTTGATTGAGACTTTTATCAAAGCTGGTGGGGTAGTTAGCACGCCTACCTGCGGCCCGTGTCTTGGCGGCTATATGGGAGTTCTGGCGGCAGGCGAGCGCTGTGTGTCAACGACCAACCGCAACTTTGTCGGCAGAATGGGCAGCCCCCAGTCTGAAGTCTATCTGGTCAACCCAACAATAGCCGCCGCCAGCGCCGTTCTGGGCCGAATCACCAGCCCCGAGGAGGTTAGAGACTAAAGGTATGAAACAGGATTAAGTCGGATTATATAAACTCGGAGTTCGTTTATTGCGATGTTAAGTGAAATTGGCATAACATAGGAAAGAGGAAACCATGAGTTTAAAAGAATGCATATTTGATGGTTTTCACGAAAAAGAGCTTTTTGGACATGTAGATTCAATATGGAAAGATAGCTTTAATATGCATGCTCAATTACCATTTACCAAAATTTTTGATATTTGAACATTAAACATCAGTCAGAATGAGAGAGATTTCCTGTTGAAAACAAACATTGACTGCACTATATGTGACAAAGAGGACAAAGCGCTTATGTGTATTGAATTTGATGGATGGAGTCACGGATATAATAGGGGTGGTGAATATATTCAAATTGTGGAAGATCGGCTTAGAAAAAAGAAATTAGAATTGAAACTGAAAATTGCAGTGGAACATCACTTCCCATTTTATATAATTTCATACGATGAGAAAGTGCATCTATCGGAAAAAATACATTTAGCAATTATCGATGGTATTATTGGAGAGACAATCGCAAATATGAAATTTCGAGATAAAATGAATGAATATTTAGAGGATTCAAGAGAGACTTTAAGTTCTATGAGTGAGGACGAGCGTTACGAATATATTCAGGATTTAGTAATATCTGCGGAGGTAGAAGTAGAATTGAAATGGAATCCAATCTCTAAAAAAGCGGCGGAAATAGAACGTATCTTACTTAATAAAGGAATTATATCGGGGTCTAGTTCTAAACCTTTATCAGAGCCCGAATTACCAGAAATAAAAGGTATTTTTGATATTGAGGGGCATGAGAGAAAGCTAAAAGCATGGAAAGATATAAAACGGTATGGTTATGAGGTATCATGTGAAACACCTAAAGGAAAAGTAACAGAACGAGCTTGGGTAAGAAATTTTGGAGGAATGTTTGCTTCACCACTGATTATTGTGCGGAATATTGCAGAACTTCTGGCTTTTTATAAGGCAGCAACTATAAATGGGATAGAAATCTGAAAAATGATACCAACTTCACTTAACACGGTGTTTGTGATTCGCTATGCTCACCCAAATTTTTGCTTCGCAAAAAACTTCTTTATGCTGAGAATCCTATACTCCTTTCGCTTATGAAAAATGGGTGAATAAGGAATGTCCAGCCGTTTGATAGAAATATTTGAGGATGAAAAACTTGTGGAGAAGATTGAGAGGCGTTTGCCTTATCTGTTTCAACTTGCAGAATTGGAGAGTTGAAGGATGGGTGGAGTTGAAGTTCAATAGGTTCCATTCGTGATGAAGGAGGTGTAGAAGATGGTTAGTCAGAAAAAGTGTAGAAGAAAACGTTGTAAGAATTGTGGAGAAGTCTTAGATGCCATTTGGTTTACGGCCCTAATGACAGAGGAATGGTCTTGGGACGGGCTGGGCTACAGGGAATGTTCCGCAAAACATAGCCTCATTACTGATCCAGATCAAAATGTAATATGCCCAAATTGTGAGCATGTGGTCGGTACAGGCTTAGACTTTGGCTTTGGGAAAGGACATAAATAGAATAAAAACTGACTGTGGGGGTTGGAGATATGCAAGAGTCAACACAATTGGTTCGAACTAGGAGCAAGATTAATTATAGCTACATGACAATTAGGATGACACCAAGCCGCATTAGTAAAGGGCTAATTGCCATCCCTGTAGCTCTGACAAAATGCTTTCCTAAGCAGAGTGGCGTCGTTCATGTCTATTTTGGCGATTCGTCTGATTTACAGCCAAAGGTTTTTTCTTCCTACGATAGCAGTACTCGAGAATGTAGAATTGGTGGTGTGGCCGATTGGTTCAAGGAAAGTGGTATTAAAAGTGGTGACGAAATAGTTATTCAAGTCATTGATGAGGAGAACTTCGTTTACAGGCTTATTCCCGAGAGGGAGTTCATCACAAAAACTCAGGAGTTGCAACACAGGTTCGATAAATCTGAAAGTGAAAAGGAAGCTTCTGAAAAAGTTGCGACTCTTGTTGGGTGGGTTCACTTAGATAAGCAAGAAGTCGTGGCTAGTGTCCCGAATGTGGTGGAAAAAGGAATCGGCATATCCTACCCTATAGGAAAGCCAAATAAAAACAAAGGAGGATATACCGATGGAGAAAGGATACCATAAGGGACAAGAATTGACCATGTCA
>VGNX01000047.1 GCA_016865855.1 Chloroflexota bacterium
ACTAGACGAGTTCAGAACCTTAAATACCTTGCATTAGTGTGCTAGAATTGTGGCGACTGATTTCCTTTCAGATTATATGGGAGGTGCAGAAATGACCAACCAACGGGACAATGCAAATCTCGTGGCTAAATGTTCAATATTGAGGTGGTGCCATTGAAATCGAGGTCATTAGAGTCCGACTCTGTTGTGAGTCCGCCTTCAAGTAGCCAAAATTACCGGTATGGCCACCAGGGTAGCCACAGCTGAAGAAATAAAGCCAAGCCGATAGGTGCCAGCGAGCATCATTGGCTTCAGTGACGATGTTGTCGACAACTTCGTCAAGTTTAAGGATTTTATCGTCAATCTGGAGGTGAGCAATCTTGCAGCCACCGCAACTCCCTGCCTAATAGAGAGCTAATTTTAGCTTAGCCGCCATGTTTTGCCTTCTCGGAGTTTTTCTTGAATGGTCCTAGAGCCCTGACTTTCGCAGTCATATCGTCAACTATGGAAACAAAGCGGTCACCTTCGGAAGCAGATACCCAATCGAGGCGTACTCGCTCATCCTCAATGCCCAGTTGCCCCAACACTTTCTTTAGCAACGGCATGCGGCGCATTGTCTTATAGTTGCCTTCAGAATAATGGCAATCACCGGGATGGCAACCTAAAACCAAAACGCCATCAGCTCCCAGTTCAAATGCTTTGACGACGAAGGTTGGTTCCACCCGGCCGCTGCACATCACTCTAATGATGCGGACATTGGGTGAGCATTTCATTCTGGCAGTGCCAGCTAGGTCAGCGCCCCGATAGGAACACCAGTTACAGCAGAAGCCAACAATTTTCGGTTCGAAGTTCATACTAATACCCCCTCGATCTCTGCAATGATTCCTTCGATTTAAAGTGCCTATGCATAATTGCTGCGCTGGAGTAGGCGGTGACACAACTACCACGACTCTTATTTAAAGCTTCGTTAATCCAACATGCCCCATCTTCACCCAAAAATAGCGTTGTAAGGACAGAGCAAATTGTAAGTTCGGCAGTCAGAACTCTTCATTCAAAAATTTCTTAGATGCGACCGCATCAATAGTTAACCGGCAGGATTCGAAGTCCACCTTGGAATAGCACTGCCTGCTCTCTCGTTCTCCGGATAGCCTCAGTTCGTTTCCACCTTACCCAAGATGAGCCGCCTTATCACCTACAAAACCGAGTTCTTTTGCATCCAATGCCTTCTTATTGTTCGCTGTTTTACATTTGACCAGAGTCTCCCGCATAAGCCTCTCTAGTCGTTCAGGAGCAACAGGCTTTATTAGATAATCAACGGCGCCTAGCTTCATCGCCTCAACTGCCAGCTCCACTGAAGGATAGGCCGTTATAACGATGCACTTAATATATGGCTTTGTCTCTCTCACCTCACTTAGCACCTGGAGCCCGCTTTTTCCAGGTAGTCTCACATCCACAATGAGAACGTCGAAGTCCTGTTTCTCTATCAAATCCAGTGCTTCTTCACCTGTCTCAGCCGTTACCACCTGATAGATATCCTTAAGCCAGTCCCTGAGCGACTCCCGTACAACTGCCTCGTCTTCTACAATCAGGACTGACCCCTCCCCGGCGGAATGCTGTCTCATGCTTTGTGCTATAATTTTGAGTACGTAGTCTTGAATAGACGTGTCTTCGTATACACATCTCACCTTTAGCTTTCTGTAAAGCTCTTCCGGGATTCTTACGTGAATTTGTTTTTGTTCCATTTTCATGTCTCTGTTTGGGACATTAAGTACTTTTATACCACGGTCTATTGTATAGTATACCAGCACACTGCCATATGTCAAGGGCATGTTGTAGTTATGCTAGCTGCGACTCTTGACAAACTGTTGGGATTTTGATACTTTAGTATATCAGTACCAATATAACAGCTCAGGGCTTTTTAAGTAAGCTCATTTGTGTGGCTTCAGTATGTGTTTGTGTGGGTGATGGTGTTACCTGCAACTTAAGGAGGGTTGCTAATGGAACCTCGAATTGGTGTATACATCTGTCATTGTGGCAGCAATATTGCTGGTACGGTTGATGTGGCAGAGGTTACTCACTTTGCCAAAGATTTGGATTCGGTAGTAGTAGCTCGTGACTACAAGTTTATGTGCTCCGACCCGGGGCAAAACCTGATCAAAGAGGATATCAAAACACTCGGTCTCAATCGCATAGTTGTCGCCTCCTGCTCGCCGACACTGCATGAGCCTACATTCCGTCGTGTTTGCCAGGAGGCCGGGATAAACCCTTACCTTTTTCAGATGTCAAGTATTCGGGAGCAGTGCTCCTGGGTTACTGAAGACCATGCTGAGGCTACACAGAAAGCCAAAGCACTGGTCAGCGCTGCGGTAAAACGGGTTTATTACCACCAACCTCTGGAAGTGAGAGAGGTTCCTATCAATCCTAATACTCTAGTAGTGGGTGGTGGTATCGCCGGTATCCAGGCGGCTCTTAAAATTGCTGATTCGGGACATAAGGTCTATCTGGTGGAAAGAACTCCTAGCATCGGCGGACACATGGCGCAGTTGGATAAGACCTTTCCTACCCTAGATTGCTCAGCCTGTATTCTTACTCCCAAAATGACGCTGGTGGGTTCTCACCCTCATATTGAGCTGATGACATATAGTGATGTGACCGAAGTCTCAGGGTACATTGGTAATTTCAAAGTCAAGATTAGGAAAAAGGCGCGGCATGTGGATAAGGATAAGTGTACTGGTTGCGGTCTATGCCAGGAAAAATGTCCATGGAAGGTACCTAGTGAGTTTGACCTTGGTCTGGGTCAAAGAAAGGCTATCTACACTCCATTTGCTCAGGCAGTACCTAATATACCTGTTATTGATACCGAGCACTGCGCTTATTTCTTGAAAGGCACCTGCCGTGCCTGTGAGAAGTTTTGTGAGGCAAAGGCTATCGATTTCGAGCAGCAAGACGAGATAGTTGAAGTAGATATTGGCAACATAATTTTGGCTACTGGCTATGATGTCTTTAAGCCTGCGGGTATCTACGAATATGGCTATGGAAAACTGGATAATGTTATCACCAGCCTTGAGTTTGAGAGGATGGTTAATTCTGCCGGACCGACACAAGGTGAAATTGCACTTAAAGATGGCTCTCATCCCAAGAGTGTTGCTATTATCCACTGCGTCGGTAGTAGAGACAAAGACTACCACGAATACTGCTCCAGAGTATGCTGCATGTATTCCCTGAAGTTCGGCCACCTGATAAGAGAGCATGTTCCCGGAGCTCAGGTCTACGAATTCTATGTTGACGTTAGGGCTTTTGGTAAAGGTTATGAGGAGTTCTATAATCGAGTTACTGACGAAGGAACTGTTCTGATAGAAGCTCGTCCTACCGGAGTAACCAATGTGGATCAGAAACCCGAGGAAGAAGGTAAGCTTATTGTTGAGTATGCATTAGAAGACGGCCCACAACGCCGTCAGCCAGTAGATATGGTTATTCTAAGTGTGGCTCTGGAGGCACAACCAGACACGGAGGCAGTTGGTCGACTATTCGGCATTAATCGCAGTGCTGATGGCTTCTTTCTAGAAAAACACCCCAAGATGGACCCGGTAGCTACTATGAGCGATGGCATGTTTGTAGTTGGTTGCTGTCAAGGACCGAAGGATATACCTGACACTATTGCTCAAGCTTCAGCTGCCGCTGCTCGTGTCCTGTCCATGATAAGCAGGGGTAGGATAGAGATTGAGGCGGCTACGGCGGTTATTAATGAAGAGCGCTGTTCTGGTTGCCGCATTTGCGCACTTCTGTGTCCATTTGGCGCGATTTCCTTCGATGGGGAAAAACAGGTAAGCCAGATTAATGAGGCCTTATGTAAGGGGTGTGGTGTATGTGTTGCCGGTTGCCCTAGTAGCGCCATCACTGGCAGACATTTCACCACCGAGCAGATTATAGCTGAGATTGAAGGTGTATTGGTTTAAGGCAACACAGGAGGCTCGAAATGGAACCTAGGATTGGTGTATACATCTGTCATTGTGGCAGCAATATTGCTGGTACGGTTGATGTGGCAGAGGTTACTCACTTTGCCAAAGATTTGGATTCGGTAGTAGTAGCTCGTGACTACAAGTTTATGTGCTCCGACCCTGGACAGAATCTTATCAAGGAAGACATTGAAAAGTTGGGCCTTAATCGTATAGTTGTCGCCTCCTGCTCGCCGACACTGCATGAGCCTACATTCCGTCGTGTTTGCCAGGAGGCCGGGATAAACCCTTACCTGTTTGAGATGGCAAATATTCGCGAGCAGTGCTCCTGGGTTACTGAAGACCCTGCCGAGGCTACGGAGAAGTCAAAGGCACTGGTCAGCGCTGCGGTAAGACGGGTTTATTACCATCAGCCTTTGGAAACAAGGCAGGTTTCTATTAACCCTGATACCTTGATTATAGGTGCTGGTATCGCCGGCATGCAGGCTGCCCTGGAAATTGCTGATTCAGGACATAAGGTCTATCTGGTGGAAAGAACTCCTAGCATCGGTGGACACATGGCACAGTTGGATAAGACCTTTCCTACCCTGGACTGCTCGGCCTGTATTCTCACTCCAAAGATGACATTAGTCGGCTCTCATCGTAATATTGAGCTTTTGACCTACAGTGAAGTGGAACAAGTCTCTGGCTACATCGGTAATTTCAAGGTCAAAGTTAGGAAGAAAGCCCGGCATGTGGATGTTAGTAACTGCAGCGGTTGTGCTGAGTGTGAGAAGGCTTGCCCGGTTGAGGTGCCCTCTGAGTTCAACCTGGGACTGGCCAGAAGGAAAGCTATATACCGTCCCTTCCCTCAGGCTGTGCCCAATGTTTTTACTATCGACAAGCGGGGCGCTCCGCCGTGTCGGACTGCATGTCCGGCTGGGGTTGATGCACAGGCTTACGTAGCCCTTATTTCGCGAGGTAAATTCAAGGAGGCACTCGAGGTATTCAGGAGGACACAGCCATTCGCTGGTGTTTGTGGGCGAGTCTGTACTCACCCCTGCGAAGCTGACTGTGAAAGGGGAAAGGTTGATGAACCAATAGCCATCCGCTATCTAAAGCGCTTCATGGCCGACTACGAGCTCAGGGTGGGCGGGGAAAAGGTCGCTCCGGTTGAAAGGACGAAGCAGGACAGAGTAGCCATCATCGGCTCCGGACCAGCCGGCTTAGCCTGTGCATACGACCTAGTTAGGATGGGATACGGGGTTACCGTCTTTGAAGCTGCGCCTAATGCCGGTGGCCTAATGCGCTATGCTATTCCTGAATACAGATTGCCCAAGAGAATACTGGATTATGAAATCAAATATATTGAAGAATTAGGGGTGGAGATCAAGACGAACACCCCAGTGAAAGACTTTAAGGAAGTCTTCAGTAAGGGATATGACGCAATATTCCTCGGTACCGGTGCCGGTATAAGCCAGAGGATGGGCATTCCTGATGAAGATGCCGAGGGTGTGGTTTATTCACTTGATTTCCTCAGACAGGTGAATCTGGGGAGAAAGGTCAAAATTGGAAAGCGCGTAGCAGTGATTGGCGGTGGCAATGCAGCGGTGGATAGCGCCAGAGTAGCCAAACGCCTGGGAGCCGAAGAGGTTACAATAGTGTATCGGCGATCTCGAGCCGAAATGCCTGCTCTTCGCAATGAGGTGGAGGAAAGGGAACGGGAGGGGGTGAAGATTCATGTTTTGGCAGTACCAGTGGCGATTCTGACGCAAAAAGACCAGTTAACCGGCATACGATGTATTCGGATGCAGTTGGGCGAACCCGATGAGAGTGGACGCCGACGTCCAGTACCGATTAGAGGTTCTGAATTTGACATGCCTGCTGACAATGTAATCATTGCTGTTGGCCAGACTGTGGATAAGTCATCGCTAGCCAGAGAGCTTGCATACACCAGTTTTGGGACTGTCTCAGTTGACCCGGTTACCTTGCAGACGAACATTGAAGGTGTTTTTGCCGGTGGCGATGTCGTCTCTGGCCCAGATGATGTCATTTCTGCTATTGAGGCTGGTAAAGAGGCAGCTATTTCCATAGACCATTACCTTAGGGGAGTAGACCTGAAGAAAGGAAGACCAGTACGCCCCGAAAGGGTAAAAGAGGTCTCAAAAGAGGGTGTGGCAACGAAGGCGAGAAGGACAATGCCAGTTCTCGAACTAGATAAACGGCAGGGCTTTGCCGAGGTAGAGCTGGGCTTTAGTGAAGAAATGGCTGTCGAAGAGGCCAAACGTTGTTTGAATTGCGCTGTTTGCTCTGAATGTTTGGAATGTGTCAAGGTTTGTGAGCGTGAGGCAATCAATCACAAAATGAAAGACGAGGTAGTTGAAGTAGATATCGGCAATATCATCATAGCTACTGGCTATGACTTGTTTAAGCCCAGCGGTGGCTATGAATATGGTTATGGACGTTTTGATAATGTCCTCACCGCGCTTGAGTTCGAGCGGATGATTAATGCTGCTGGACCAACGGAAGGTCACATCCAGTTGAAAGATGGCACCGAGCCTGAGACAGTGGCTATTATCCATTGTGTCGGTAGCAGAGACAAAGATTATCATGAGTACTGCTCTCGCGTTTGTTGCATGTATTCCCTGAAGTTTAGCCACCTGATAAGAGAGCATGTTCCCGGAGCCGAGGTCTACGAATTCTATGTTGATGTTAGGGCCTTTGGTAAAGGCTTTGAGGAGTTTTACAACCGAATTATGAGAGAGGGCACTACCCTTATTGAGGCTCGTCCCAGCAAGGTCACGAATATAGCCGAAACACCGGCAGAAAAAGGAAAGCTCATTGTTCTATATGAAGAAAAAAAACACCCAGGTATGCAGCGCCGTTTGCCAGTGGATATGGTTATTTTAAGCACCGCTATGGAACCGCAGCCAGATGCCCAGAATGTTGCCCGATTGTTCAACATAAGCCGAAGTGCCGATGGCTTCTTCCTGGAGAGGCATCCTAAGCTGGACCCCATAGCTACCACTACCGATGGCATCTTCGTAACTGGCTGTTGTCAGGGACCCAAGGATATTCCGGATACTGTAGCTCAAGCTTCAGGGGCGGCGGCTGAAGTTCTGTCAATGATTGAGAAAGGCAGTGTGGAGATTGAGGCGGCTACGGCCTTCGTTGATGAGAAAATCTGCTCCGGCTGCCAGATTTGCAAGCTTGTCTGCCCCTACAGCGCTGTCACCTTCGATGAGGAAAAGAAGGTGTGCCGGGTTAATGAAGCCCTGTGCAAGGGCTGCGGTGCCTGCGTTGGTGGTTGCTTTAGTGGTTCGATAAGCCTTAAACACTATACGAGCGAGCAGCTTGTAGCAGAAATGGAAAGCATGCTGGTATAAGCTTTCTTTATTTCCCACTGACTGATGGAAGCGAGGCATAATAGTGATGGAACAGAAATCAAAATGGGAGCCTAAAATAGTCGGGTTCTTGTGTAAGTGGTGTAGTTATGCTGGTGCTGATTTAGCTGGGACCAGTCGTAGGAAATATCCAGCCAACGTAAGAATACTAAAGGTGCCGTGTTCAGGAAGGGTTGATCCCCTGTTAATCCTCAAAGGTTTGCGTCTGGGTTTTGATGGCGTTGTAGTTTCCGGCTGTCATCCCGGTGACTGCCATTACCAGACGGGAAACTACCGTGCCAGGAGAAGAATTGCTCTAACCAAGAAATTCCTAGAGTACATGGGTGTTCCTGAGGGGCGGATTCAGGCTAGCTGGGTCTCAGCATCGGAAGGAGACAAGTTTGCCCGGGTAGTTGCCGATATAACCAAAGGTCTAAAGGAAATCGGCCCCAATAAGCTATTTACCGGAGGCGGACAGTAATATGGAACAGAAACTACGGAAAGAAGCTAGAAAACTGCTAGAAGAGGGAGAGGTCGATTATATAATTGGCTTTGCCCCAGGGAGTCTGAAATTCAGCACCACTCCCTTAATTGCCAAAGGGAAAGAGGAGGTTGCATCTTTAGTGATTAACCCGTTCATGGTAAATAATCTGGCGAAATTCCTAACTGAGATGCCAGGACGAGTTGGCATAGTCGCTAAAGGCTGCGACAGTCGGTCTATCGTCAGCCTCATACAGGATAATCAGGTTACCAGAGAGAATGTCGTAATCATTGGTGTTCCTTGTTCTGGGTTGATTGATATAGTGAAGATAGAAAAGTTGGCGGGCAAAGACAGAGATGAAATTGATAACATTGCCCTCCAAGGAGAAAAGGCTGCAGTAATTGTTGGCGGGCAGAAAACAGAGTTATTCACAAAGGAGGTCCTCTTTGATAACTGCCTAGCTTGTGAGTTCCCCACCCCTCAGGAATACGATATCCTTATTGGTGAGCCGGTCGCCGCAACTTGTAATAGGGAGTTGGGTCAGGAGAAGATGAAAGAACTGGAAGGCATGACGCCCGAACAGAGATGGGAGTTCTGGAAGTGCCAGTTCGGCCGCTGTATTATGTGCTATGCTTGCCGGCAGGTCTGCCCCGCTTGTTTTTGTGAACGGTGCTTCGTCGAGGAGTCTCAGCCGCAATGGGTATTGCCAGTTCCAAAATGGCAGGACAATCTTATCTTTCAGATAATTAGAAATATACACGTGGCTGGAAGATGCACTGATTGCGGCGAATGCGAGCGTGTTTGTCCGGTCAACATCCCGTTAAGGAGTCTAACAGAGAAGATGTACGGGCTTGTTAAGGAGATGTTCAATTATGAAGCAGGAACCGACAAAAATGCACCGCCTCTAATGACTGCTTACGAATATGAAGAAGTTAAAGATTTAATTAGATAAAAGAGGGCCAAGGTGACTAATAAGAAGATAAGCAAAAAAGACATAGGGAAGCTCCTTGAGGGATGGAGTCGCGAATTCACTGTATTTGTTCCATCTAAAGACAGAGGCGTTACCGAGATGGCTAAGTGGGATGGGAAAGACACCGGATTTTTCGAGTGGTACAGAAATACAGTCATCCCGGCTAAGTCTAGTTTTCTCCCCGCCATGGAGAAGATGTTCAGCTTCCAAAAGGATACTGATGGTTACCACCTAGAACTATCACAAGATCAGCAGAAACGAATCCTTTTTGGTATTCGCCCCTGTGATGCGAGAGCTATAGCCATAATAGACAACGTGTTTACTGACTCATATGAAGATCCTTACTATGTTTCCAAAAGGAAAAATACTGTGCTTATTGGTCTCAACTGCACCAATCCGTATGATAGTTGCTTCTGCACCTCGTTAGGAGTCAAGCCCACGCAATCGGTCGATGTTGACCTGATGCTTACCGATATTGGAGATGAATTCTCAGTCGAAGAGATCACCGATAAAGGTAAAGAGCTGCTGGCAGCGGCCAGTGTGGTGAAAAAGGCCACCAAAGCTGATGATGCTAAAGCGAAGACGGTAACAGCAGCGGTTTCTGGCATGGTGAAAAGGAAGGTGGATACAAAAGATATCGCGAAAAAGCTACAGGCCTGTTTCAGTGACAAAGATTATTGGGAGAAAGTGGCTGCCAATTGTGTTAGCTGTGGTATCTGCACTCTTCTTTGTCCCACCTGTTACTGTTTTGATATTTGTGATGAGTTATCTAAGAAGCAGGGAACAAGATATAGAAGATGGGATAGTTGCGGGTTTAGCATCTATACCCGGATGCCCATGGAAAACCCGAGAGAGGAAAAATGGCGGCGGGTGAGGCAAAAGGTATGTCATAAATACGAATTTTACCCAATGAACTTTGATGTTATTGCCTGCACTGGTTGTGGTCGATGCATACGTTTATGTCCGGTGAACTGGGATATTATCCAGATTCTGTCTAGCGTGCCAGCTGAACAACCGGCGAAAAAAAAGGTGGTGAGCGAAAAAGATGTCAGTTACCGATATTAGCCACAGAAAGAAATTTCCTGCTCAGGGGAATATTTACTTACCACACATAGTGGTCATAGATAAAATCATTGAAGAAACGCCTTCTGTCAGAACCTTCCATTTCAATTTCAATTTCAAAGATGGGAAACTGCGTAAGGAGTTTACTTTTGAATCGGGCCAGTTTGCCGAACTCTCTGTCTTTGGTGTAGGAGAAGCTACTTTCTGTATTTCCTCCAGTCCCACCAGAAACGACCATTTAGAATGCGCTATAAATAGGGTGGGGTTGGTAACTAATGCCTTGCACAGACTTGGCGTTGGTGCTGAGATTGGTTTTAGGGGACCTTATGGTAATACTTTCCCCCTTGAGCTGATGCAGGGCAAGAACCTTGTGTTTGTTGGTGGAGGTATTGGTTTAGCTCCACTACGCTCCATAATCTGGAATGTCTTGGACAATAGGGATAAATATGGAAAGATAGACATCATCTACGGGGCACGGAGTCCGGCTGACCTGTGCTTCAAATATGACCTTGATAGCTGGAATCGTGACAAAACAGTAAACACGATAATCACTGTTGACAAAGGTGATAAAAACTGGACAGGAAAAGAGGGCTTTGTTCCTGCGGTATTGGAGCAAGCGGCTCCGTCAGCCAAGAATGCAGTAGCCGTTGTGTGCGGACCCCCGATTATGATAAGACTCACCTTTCCAGTTCTGGAAAAACTGGGCTTCACCCCGGAACAAATGATAACCACTCTGGAAAAACGAATGAAGTGCGGCGTAGGCAAGTGCGGGCGATGTAATATTGGCAACCTATTTGTATGTCGTGATGGCCCAGTGTTCACCTATGCCCAGATAAGGAGCTTTATATCTGATGAATACTGAACCCCCTCTTGGCACAATTAGTTGCACGCAATCGTTTGGCCAGAGCTTTGCAGTTTGTGTCAAAAATGACCAGCCAATCTCTTTTTGCCTGTGGTGGTAGATATGCTTAGTCAACGCCTAAAGATTTTATCTAACCCCCATTTCTGGGCAGTGTTGATAATCTTTGCCATTGTCATAGCGCTGCATTACCCGCAACAGATACTCTCGACCAGTTCACCATCTCTCTTTTCGTTTCTGGGGCTGAGCCGGCACGCCATAGAGCGCATTCTGCTTCTGGTGCCGGTCAGCTACGCCGCTTTTGTCTTTGGCACGAAGGCAGGGCTTATCAGCCTAGCAGTAGCGGCTGTCATTATGCTACCCAGGGTATTCTTACTCTCAGAATATCTCCCTGATGCTTTACTTGAGACTATTGCTGTTATCCTCATCGGCGGTCTAATAAATCTGTGGTTTGACAGTTACAGAAAAGAAAAGGAACGCCATCAAGAAATGCTACAAACGCTCTCAAAGCTGAATGCGACTGACCAGCAGCTCGAATCCGCATATCAGGCTACAAGACGTAGCGAGAAACGACTTTATGCCTTAAATGAGATTGCAGCCATTGTCAGCCAGTCTTTGGAGCTGGAGGATATCTTGAGCGCGGTTGTCGATAAGGTTAAGCAAGTAATGAGCCTGGACATCGTCTTGATATTTCTTTTGGACCAAGATAAGCAAGAGCTTAAACTCGTAACCCACCGGGAAGTATCTGATGAGTTTGTCGCTGGGCTAAAAGGACTAAAGGTTGGTGAGGGCTTCAACGGCCGCGTTGCCCAGACCGGGGAGCCGCTGTTGATTGAGGATGCCTCAGAAGACCCCAGACTTACCAGGGAAGTAGTGAAGAGGGAGGGAATGAGATCGGAGGTTATCGTACCACTGAAAGCAAAGGGCAATGTGGTAGGTACTCTTGCGGGAGCTATGCGTGGGTCACGACAATTTCTGGATGAAGAAGTCGAACTGCTTATCCACATAGCCAGTCATGTAGGCATGGCTATTGAGAATACCCGGCTCTACCGAAGAGAACGTTTATCCGCAGAACAGGCCTTGGCTTCAGAAAGGCGGTATCGCGAGATATTTGAAGGCGCGCACGATGCAATCTGGATACATGACTCACATGGCAATATCATAGCTGCCAACAAAGCTACCGAGGAACTGGTCGGCTATACCTCAAAAGAACTGCTAAGAATGAACGTAAGAGATTTTCTGGCAGAGGAAGGCCTCAATTTAGCCAGACAAATTAGGCGTAAGCTGTTCTCAGGAGAAACGGTGGAACAACCATACGAACAGCGTCTGATTAGGCGAGACGGAACCGAGGCTATCCTAAAACTGACTACCAACCTGATTAGTGAAGACGGCAAGCTAATGGGCTTTCAGAATATTGCTAGGGATGTGACCAGAGAGAAAGAGATGCAAGACAAATTGAGTGCAGCTTACCGTGAGCTCAGCGAATCTCATCAGCGGCTAAAGGAAAGCCAGGAGCAGCTAATCCAGGCTGAGAAGCTGACGTCGCTGGGCCAGCTAGCTGCCTCCATTGCTCACGAAGTCAATAATCCTCTTTCTGGTGTGCTCGCCTATACTCAATTGCTGGCTAAGAAGGTAAGAGGCAACAACATTTCCAAGGACGTTGCTCTTGACTATCTATCCAAAATGGAAGCAGAACTAACTCGCAGCACAAAATTGATCCGAAGTCTTCTTGATTTCGCTCGACAGTCCCCCCCAACGTTCCGGCAGCTAAATCTGAACGACGTTGTCAACCGAGCTTTTGAACTTGCTGCTCACTCGGCTGAGTTGCAGCACATCCAAACAGTAAAGGAACTTGACCCCTCCCTACCTCATTTGATGGCTGACTTTGACCAGCTTCATCAGGTCTGCACTAACCTTATTTTGAACGCTATTCAGGCAATGCCTCAGGGAGGTAAGCTAACCCTCCGCACCTCGGTTAGCAATGGTCAGCTCAAGATAGAAGTTCAGGATACAGGTTGCGGGATTTCTCCAGAAAATATGCGCAAGCTGTTCACACCCTTCTTCACCACTAAGCATGAAGTAAAGGGGGTAGGCCTGGGTTTGGCTATATCTTATGGAATCATCCAGCGGCATCATGGAAGAATAGAAGTACAAAGTAAGAAAGGAAAGGGGACTACCTTTATTATCTATTTACCCTTATACCATGAGGAGCCTGCAGAAAAAAGTTAGAAAAATCATGGTTGATAGCTTATAAGGGGGAAGACGATGAAAGTCAAGAAAAGAAAGATACTGCTAGTAGAAGATGAAGCAGTGCTAAGAGAAGCTCTGCGCGATTGGCTGGTGGACGATGGCTATGATGTTGACGTTGCTGAATCTGGAGAGGAAGCCCTGGACAGAATCAAGAAGAAGGATTTCGGCTTCATAGTTCTGGATTTAAGACTACCAGGTGTAGACGGGTTGCATGTGTTTGAGGAAGCTAAGGACGTTAAACCCGAAATTAAAGGGGTAATCATTACTGCCTATCCTTCTAAAGAAACACAGGAGAAGGCAAAAGAAATAGGGCTACTTGATTATCTACCTAAGCCCTTCAAGATCGAAGACTTAGAGAAGATAATTAGTGGGGCACTGGAAGAAGTAGGCGCAAGGAAACTGAAAGAAAAGCATGTCTGGCTGGAACTTGGAGCGGTGTCTTTCCGATTATGTACTCGCAATTATGAGTGTGGACACTGCGCATTTGCCCAGGACATACAAGATAGATTTGGCACTATATCAGTAATTGGCGAGGATGAAGTTGCCAAGCTTAAGCAATTACCCGGCAGTCAAAGGTTCTGCCGCTATACCTCAGTGCATTTTGTGAAGAAGGAAAAACCTGACCTAGTATCTGGATGATAACGAAAAAGCATTCGGAGGCATATTACAAAATAAAATAGAGGGAGGGTGTTTAAAAATCGATGATTAATCTGTCCAATCTTCCTCGGAGGTTTTCAAGATCGAGAAATTAATTCTTTAAATCAAGTTTTCATTATCAAACTCCTCAATTTGAGGATTTTAGCACCTTAA
>VGNX01000048.1 GCA_016865855.1 Chloroflexota bacterium
GCGCCCATAATATCGCCGGTGATGAAGACTACTCTCCGGGCTAATGATTTAGCTATCTTTTGAATACGCCTGTATAATTCCACGCCATCCATGGCCGGCATCTTGATATCTATCAGGACGAGGTTGTATCTCTTGCCTTCAATTTTCTTCAAGGCATCACCAGCGTTATCTACGGTCTCTACCTCGTAACCCTCCCCAGCTAGCACCCGTTTCACAAAGTCCCTAATCACTTGTTCATCATCCACCACCAGTATCCTGGCTTTGGCCACCTTCTCAGGCTCTTCAACAACTGCCTCACTCGGCTTCGGCGGTTCGGCTTCGGCGACTACAGGCAGCTCAACTGTAAAGGTAGCCCCCTTGCCCGGCTTGCTTTCAGCATATATCTTTCCCTTATGTTCGGTTATTATGCCGTAACACAGGCTCAAGCCCAGCCCGGTGCCCTGGCCCACCTCTCTGGTGGTGAAGAAGGGGTCGAATATCCTATCTATGATTTCTGGTTTTATTCCCGGGCCATTGTCCTGGCAGCATATCTTTATGGTGTTATCGCTCTTCTCCGTGGTTATGGCTAGCTTGCCCTTGCCGTGAGCTAGCTTCATCTCCGTCTCGGCGTTGACGATTAAGTTGAGCAGCACCTGCTGTATTTGACCGGGGTCAGCCACGGTTTCGAGCAAATCAGGAGCGAGCTGGGTGGTAACCTTAATGTTGTTGACCCTCAGGTGATAAGCTCGCAGTGCCAGGGTGCTTTCTATGAGCTCGTTAATATCAACATATCTTCGCTCCGGCTTGGTCTGGCGAGAGAAGGTCAGCAGCCTCTTCACGATGCCGGCCACCCGCTGAGCGCCCTCATTCATAGCTACCAAATCTTTCCTGATGTCTGGTGGGACATCCTTTCGGTCCATAAGCAACTGGGCATAGCCAATGACGCCGGTGAGCGGGTTATTTATCTCGTGGGCAACGCCGGCTGCCATCTCGCCCACAGAGGCTAAACGGCTTGTCACCTGAGCCTTTAGCTCCAGTTGTTTTCTCTCCTCTTCAGCCTTCTTGCGCTCGGTAATATCACGACCAACTCCCCGAAAACCGATAATTTCTCCTGTCTGGCTGTGCAAAAGAGAAACCGAGGCCTCGACGAATCCCACGTTCCCATCCTTTCTAATGATTTTCCAGGGAAAGCCTATATTTGGCTCGCCCGTTCTGTAGACATCATTAAAGATTTGAAATACGTGCTTGATATCCTCTTCAGCTGTGAAGCCTCGATAATTCATCCCCAGCAGCTCTTCTCTGGAATAGCTCAGGTTGCGACACGTAGAATCATTGACGAAGGTCAAGTTGCCGGTAAGGTCTACCTCAAAATAGCTATCGGCTATTTCTGCTAGTATAGTCCGGTATTTTTCCTCGGATTGCCGCAGCATCTCCTCAGCCAGCTTGCGCTCGGTGATGTCTTTAACCAGTGCAAAGTAACTTATTACGTTCCCCTCCTTATCTTTTATCCCGGCGGGGCTCACAATCACTGGAAAGCGCTGCCCATTTTTTCTCATGAAAGTCAATTCGACATCTGCGAAGTCGCCTGCAAGAGTATTCCGGAAAGCCCTATCTATTTCTTCGTATTGTTCTGGTGGCCAATAGGGGTGGGGTGGCCCGGCTCCGATAAGCTCCTCTCTTAAAAAGCCAGTCATCTCACACAGGGCGGGGTTAACATCGATGTGAACGCCGCGGTTATCCAGTACAGAGACACCGTCTCTCGCCGAAGTGATGAGGCTTTGTGAGAACTCCTTTGCCTCCCGCAGTGTCTCCTCCGCTCGCTTGCGCTCGGTGATGTCCATAACGGCGGTTCTACATTGGTTTATGTTCCCATCCTTTTCTGGCATGGCCATGCTTATCAGTTGAGCAGGGAATAGGGTGCCATCGGCTTTCAGCATCTTGAGCTCGCAGCTACTTTTGGTGCCGGTTTTGAGCGATTCCCTGTAGTGGAAGTAGAACGCATCCTGAGAATCTGGCGAAATAGACGAAGTGAATTGAGTCCCTATCAATCTATGTTTTTCACTCCCCAGTAGCTCACTGCCGGCAAGATTCACATCTACTATAATTCCATTCCTATCAAGAGTGAAATACCCGGCTGGTGCGAAATCATACAGATTCAGATACTTATCCCGTGCCTCCTGCAGTTCAAGTTGAGTTCGGCGAAGCTCCTCATTCTGCAATTCCAGTTCAATCTGGTATACGTTGAGCTCCTGAATTAGCTTCTGAATATCAGCAGGCACCATGGTTCGAATAGCCTGAGGGTCTTCAGTCAGCATTTTTTCTGCTCGTTTGCGTAGTTCCTCGGCTCTTGCTTTGTCTTTTTTCTTCGCCATTTTACCCCCTGTCCAGACAGAGTGTCTTACGATGTTTTACTGAAAAACTTCTAGCCTTGTGAAACCCCCTTTTTATGCTGCTTTTGTTCTGTGATGTCTTCCATGGCAAGTAATATCAGTGGCTCCTGCCCGCTAACCGCCACGACTCGGCGTGCATTGAGCAATATCGTCTTGTGCCCGACAGTGGGGAAAGAGTGGTCAACTTCATAGTCATTGAAGTGGGTGTTCTCAGGCAAGATATTTTCCAGAAGCTCCCTTAGCTTGGGGATATCCCATTGTCGGTTACCTATATCGTAGATGAGCTTTTTCCCTGTGTCCTCTTTGCTGACCTGGAACATATTATAGAAGGCATTGTTTGCCGAGATAATCCGAAGGTCTCCGCTTAACACTATCAGCGGCTCACGCACCGTATTTACGAGGCTCTCGGCAACCTCCTGGGCGGCTTTGGCTGCGGCAACCTCCTGGGCGGCTTTTTTCTCTTGAGTGATATCTATGAAATTCAACACGAGACCTTGAATGACATGTCTCGCAGTGCGATAGGGCAAAATGCGCAGCGTAAATGAGCGTGTGTCCTTGGTTTGCACTTCTATTGACTTCGGGACCAGGCTATCAAGCACCTTATTCAAATCTTCATCAAGTTTATCGTATAATAGGTTCGACGTTACGTGGTGGATGGGCCGGCCGATATCAGATTCTATAAGATTGAATATGGCGGTTGTTGCCGGGGTAAAACGCCTGATGTGCAGGTTCTCATCCAGGAATATGGTTGCGATTTGTGTGCTATTTAGCAGGTTCTTCAAATCATCAGACGTCTTGAACAATTCATCAATTTTCTCCTGATGCTCTGCGTTTACCGTCATCAATTCCTCGTTAACCGATTGCAATTCCTCTCTGGATGTCTCTAGCTCCTCGTTGGCACTCTGCAATTCTTCGTTGGTGGACTGCAATTCCTCATTGGCTGATTTCAGTTCTTCATTGGATGTTTCCATCTCTTCCCGGGTGGTATAGAGGGTTTCTTTGCTCAATGCCAGTTCCTGCTCCAGTTCCGCAACACGCTTATAGCTCCTTGTTGACCGAGCGCGCTTCGTTTTGGTTGATGCTACCGGCTCATCTGAAGTCACAGTTTGGAACATGACGCTACATAACTTTTGCGTTCCCGCCAAGCCAGCGATTGGGCTTACTTTCAGGTCAACTAACTGGATATTGTCATCCTGCTTCACTTCAATCTTAGAGCGGCTAGTCTCTTGGTCTTTAAGGAACACCGTACGAAGAGCCGACGCCAGTTCCATCCTTAGACCTTCTCGAGCCATATCCAGGATGTTCATTTTAAGCGGTCCGGTTGGAAGTTCCAGGTACTTGCCGGTTTGGCCATGAACGTAGAGCACATCGTAGCTTTGGTCGACGACAACACATGCCGGGGTGTATTTCTGCAGAAGTATTTTGTTGACTATTTCCGCAATGTTGAATGGCTTGGCCGTATCGCCTTTCGGCTCGCCGCCTGCCTCTGCGGGCTCTCTCTGAAAAGCTATAGGGCCAATTTGCATCTGCTGCTTCTTTAGAAGAGGCACTTCCCTGCGTTGGTAAATCCTCCATCTTTTATCAAGAGCCGAGAAGAGGTCTGAGTGTTTTCCTACGGTCTCAGCAGAGCCCAGGAAGAGGATTCCATCTTTGCTTAGGGCGTAGTATAGAAGATGCACTAGCCTCGCCTGCAAATCGCTGTTCAGGTATATCAGCAGATTGCGGCAGCAAATCAAATCTACCTTTGAGAAGGGAGGGTCCTTGATGATGTCTTGAGCAGCTAAGATCATCCTTTCTCTGACTTCTCTTTTAATAGTATATGTATCCTCAGTCTGTATAAAGAAGCGGCGTAAACGTTCCGGCGACACATCAGCACTAATCCCAACCGGGTAAACGCCACTACGGGCTCTGCCAATGGCAGCATCATCTATGTCTGTAGCAAAGACCTGTATATCAATGCCTTGATTCAGTTCACCCAGACACTCTATGGCAATCATGGTTATAGAGTATGCCTCCTCGCCGGTGGCACAACCGGGAACCCATATTCGGAGCGGTGATGTTGAGGCCCTCTGGGAAATCAAGGTTTTCACATGGCTCTTAAGAGCCACAAAAGCTTCTTTGTCCCGGAAAAACCCGGTAACGCTGATTAGTAAATCTTTAAAGAGAGCTTGCGCTTCCGCCGGGTGCTGCTCCAGAAAGCTAGCATAGCCTGCAATATTGTCTATCTGGTTAACGATCATTCGCCTCTCTATCCGCCGGCTTACCGTTGCTGGTTTGTATTGGGAGAAGTCATGCCTGGTGTGCTGCCGCAATAGCAAGAAGACCTTTCCTAAATAATCGGGGCGTGTGACTGTAGCTGTTGGACGTTCTTCAATAAATTCCTTTTTAGAGTATCCGGCAAGCGAAACCAACCGAGCCGGCATTTCTGACGGGCGCAAAACAAAGTCGGCCAGACCGCCATCTATCGCTTGTCTCGGCATCCCATCATACTTGGCTGAACTGGGCTCCTGCACCATAGCCAGACCACCTTCACCCTTTATTGCTCTTAAGCCCAGGGTGCCGTCCGTTCCAGTTCCAGAGAGAATGATGCCAATAGCCGCTATCCCCCTATCTTGAGCCAGTGCCCGCAGAAAGAAATCAATGGGGAGTCTTAAGCCATGTGGTTCTGATATTTCCAACAAAATCAATTTACCGTGTAATATGCCCATGCTCTTGTTTGGCGGAATGACGTATGCATTGTTAGGTTTGACTCCCATTCCATCTTTTACCTGATGGACAGGTATATCCGCACATTTCTTCAAGAGTTCAGGCAGTATGCTGACGTGGGACGGGTCTAAATGTGATACCACGACAAATCCCATACCGGTGTCTGACGGCATATTAGTAAACAGTTCCTGCAAAGCCTCCAGCCCACCAGCAGAAGACCCTATACCAACGATAGGAAAACCGGTTTTCCCTTTCTGGCTGGGAGAAGTAGTTTTTCTGACCGGTTCAGTTGTAGGGGATTCCTCTGTTTTACTAGAGGCCTGCTTGGTTTTTGGCTTCGCCCTATCTTTTTTTATCGCCATTATAAAATCACCTCCTCATACTTGTTCCACAAGCACGTTACCTGAATCCCGTCTCAAACTGAAAAGGGCACTAATTAACACTATCGTGTGAATATACACACTACAGCTATTTTAGTGCCCTTATTTCATCCCCACATCTCCTTAAACTTGTACTAAGAGGGAGAAATATTCAATTCATTTCATATACGTATGCTATGTCCAGTGTACCCCCCCCATATTTTGTCAATCATTGCCAAAAGACTACAGCTAACCTACGTGTAGAATACAATCATGCCCAACATTATCGGAATTAACTTAACGCTAAAAGGCGTAGCGGGTAACAAAATGGACTTTTGTTACTTGTTAAAAACATGTGTACTGTGCTTATTCGCCTAAAAGCTGCAGGATGATTTCTCTGGCTCTGGGGCGATTGTCAAAGTCTATTACTACAATCTGCTGCCAGGTTCCGAGCATCAATTTCTTATTTGCAAAAGGCACTACCAGTGATGGGCCTTGGAGTGAGGCTCTCACGTGAGAGTGTCCATTACCGTCTCCCCATCTGCGGTCATGCTGGTAGGGTAGGTTCAAAGGTACATTCCGATCCCACATGTCCTTGAAATCGCTAATCAGTCCATTCTCGTATTCTATGGTTGTTACACCAGCAGTTGACCCGGAGATGAAGATGGTTGCTATGCCGTTATTTATACCGAAATTACTGATTTCCCTGGCTATTTCAGCGGTTATATCTATCAGGTCGCAATTCCCTTGGGTGCTGAGGCGGATGGTTTTGCTTATCACCGTCATATTTTCACCTCCTCCAAGATAACTTCATCCAGGTTGAAAACAGGCCCATTACGGCACACCTGTTTCATGCCATATTTGGTTCTTATGCTGCAGCCGAAGCAAGCCCCTATGCCACAGCCCAACCGTACTTCTAGTGAGACCTGGACTGGTTTCTTATTTCGCCATTGTTGCCTTTCGCCAGCTATTGTTTTGTACATGGCTAATGGCCCACAGGCGTAGATTTGGTCTGCCCAATTAACATATCTGGATAGGATGTCGGTCACCCTGCCCTTTTCGCCATAGCTGCCATCTTCGGTAGTAATGATGGTTTCAATTTCACTCGGCAGGAGTTTCTGCGGGTAGAGTTCGTCTTTGGCATGTGCGCCTAGTAGCAAGGCTACTGATTTTTCTTGAGTTAATGCTTGTTGAGCAAGGAAGGTCAGTGGGGCAATACCTATGCCGCCGGCTACTAACAGTAACTTTTTTGAAGTGGGCCTAATAGAAAAACCGTTACCCAGTGGACCTAGTATATTCAGCTTTTCTCCTTTTCGGCATAGAGAAAGCCAGGCGGTGCCTTTACCAATTACCTTGAAGAAGAAATAGACCTGGCCCGATTTGGCTATTTGATGGATGCTCAATGGGCGGCGCAGCGTAAACTCTTCTCTACATCTGACTGTGACGAATTGTCCTGGTTGGGATGTGGCAGCAATGTCAGGCGCGTCGACACAAATAAGATGATATCCGGGCATTAGCTCAATGTTGGAGATAACGGTAGCTGAAACTTGTTTCAATTCTACTAAAACACTTTTAGCTTCACAGCTTATTTTATGTCCGCGTGGTAGCTTTGCAGGGATTTGACCTCTAGTTTGCCGTTGCGATATGCGGCAATCCCCTTGGCAGCGGCAGCAGCGGCAGCAAGTGTTGTTATGTAAGTCACCTTATACTTAATTGCTGCCTTGCGGATGTAAGAATCGTCGTATTTGCTCAGCTTGCCGCTAGGAGTGTTGATTACTAGCTGGATTTCCCTGTTCTTGATCCCGTCCACGATGTTGGGCCGACCTTCGTGCATCTTGAGTATTAGCTCAGACTTGATGCCATGTCTGGCTAGAAATTTATGGGTGCCGCGTGTTGTCTTGATTTTCAAACCGAGCTCGGCGAATCGCTTCGCTACTTCCAATGCGGCGGGTAAGTCCTTGCTGAACAGACTTAACAAGACTGTCCCATTTATTGGGAGCAATTGTTGGGCAGCCACCTGTGCCTTGAAAAAGGCAAGGCCAAAGGAATCGGCAATTCCCATTACCTCTCCGGTTGACCGCATTTCCGGCCCGAGTATGGGATCTACCTCAGGAAACATGAGAAATGGGAACACTGCTTCTTTGACACCGAAGTGAGGAATCCGACGCGGCTTGAGACCAAGCTCTGAGAGCTTTTTGCCCAGCATAATTTGAGTTGCCAGTCTTGCCATTGATACATTACAGACTTTCGAGACCAGCGGCACAGTTCGTGATGCTCGGGGATTGGCTTCCAGTACATAGACAACATCTTTAGCAATGGCATACTGCATATTCATTAGGCCTACCACATTAAGTTCCGTGGCGATTCTCTTTGTGTATTCGGTTATGGTATCAATGTGTTTTTTAGGTATGCTGACGGGTGGGATGACACAGGCTGAATCACCGGAGTGGATGCCCGCCAACTCGATATGTTCCATTATCGCGGGCACAAAAGCGTTGGTACCGTCGGCGATGGCATCCGCCTCGCACTCGATTGCGTTTTCCAGGAATTTGTCAATCAGAATGGGGCGGTCGGGGGTTACATCTACTGCCGCAGCAACGTACTCTTTCAGCATCTCGTCATCATGGACTACTTCCATACCACGACCACCCAATACGTACGATGGCCGCACCATCAATGGATACCCGATTCGCTTGGCAACACTTAGCGCCTCCTCCAAATTGCTGGCCATTCCAGATTCTGGCATGGGGATGTTAAGCTCTTGCATCATCTGACGGAAGCGACCTCTATCCTCGGCAAGGTCTATGGTCTCAGGTGATGTGCCTACGATATTGATACCGGCTTCGGACAATTCGTTAGCAATATTGAGCGGTGTCTGCCCGCCGAACTGGACGATCACACCTTCAGGTTTTTCTTTTTCATAGATGCTCAAGACGTCTTCAACCGTGAGCGGTTCAAAGTAAAGCTTATCTGAAGTATCGTAATCTGTTGACACTGTTTCGGGGTTACAATTGACCATTATAGTCTCGTATCCTTCGTCGCGCAGGGCAAAAGCTGCGTGGACACAGCAGTAGTCAAATTCTATGCCTTGGCCGATACGATTGGGCCCGCCACCTAATATCATTAGTTTGCGTCTATTACTGCTTGTTGTCTTGTCCGGCGCATTGTAGGTTGAAAAGTAGTAAGCTGCATTTTCTACGCCACTGACAGGGACAGGCTCCCAGCCTTCAACCACCCCAAGCGAAACACGTTTTCGGCGAATTTCTTTTTCTGGCACACCAAGAATCTGTGACAGATAACGGTCTGCGAACCCGTCTTTCTTAGCCTGAATAAGCAGATCGTCAGGTAATGTCTTTCCTTTGTAATGGAGAATTTTCTCCTCCAGTTCGACCAGCTCTTTCATTTGATTGATAAACCAGAGCTTGATGTAAGTCTTCTCATAGAGTTTCTGTACATCGGCACCTTTGCGCAGAGCCTCGTACATTATGAACTGTCGCTCGCTTGTTGGTTCGTTTAACATGCTCATTAGTTCGTCCAGCGATTTCTTGTGGAAATCCTTGGCAAAGCCCAATCCGTAGCGACCGTTCTCCAGGGAGCGAATTGCTTTCTGTAGTGCCTCTTTATAGGTCTTGCCAATACTCATCGCCTCTCCTACAGCACGCATCTGTGTACCAAGCTTGTCCTCAGCATCTTTGAATTTTTCAAAGGCCCAACGGGCAAACTTGACCACAACGTAATCGCCCGATGGCGTGTACTTTTCCAGTGTCCCGTCTCGCCAGTAGGGGATTTCATCAAGTGTGAGGCCAGCTGCCAGTTTGGCGGAAATCAAGGCAATTGGGAAGCCAGTCGCTTTCGATGCAAGTGCTGATGAGCGAGAAGTTCTGGGATTAATCTCGATTACCACAACACAGCCAGTCTTTGGGTCGTGTGCAAATTGGATGTTGCAGCCTCCAATTATACGTATCGCTTCAACGATTCGATAGGAATACTCCTGGAGGCGTTTCTGCAGTTTGGTATCGATTGTAAGCATAGGAGCTGCACAAAAGGAGTCCCCCGTATGCACGCCCATGGCGTCTATATTTTCGATAAAGCATACGGTGATCATCTGATTTTTGGAATCACGGACGACTTCCAGCTCCAGCTCTTCCCATCCTAAGACTGATTCTTCCACCAGCACCTGCCCGATAAGGCTTACCGAAATGCCGCGGCTGGCAACGGTGCGTAATTCTTCCACGTTGTAGACAAGGCCACCGCCGGTTCCCCCCATGGTGTAGGCGGGGCGGATAACTACTGGATACCCAAGTTCAGCCGCGACCTTTTCCGCATCCTCAACACTGTAGGCTGCTTGGCTTCGAGGCATGTCTATGCCCAAGCGGTTCATTGTCTCCTTGAATGCAGTGCGGTCTTCACCGCTTCTAATGGCGTCGATATCAACACCAATCACTTCGACGCTATACTTGCTAAGGACTCCTGAACGTGCCAATTCAGCACTGAGATTGAGACCTGTTTGGCCACCCAGGTTTGGCAGTAGGGCATCAGGCCGTTCTTTTTCAATGATCTGGGTCATCATTTCGAGATTGAGCGGTTCAATATATGTTACATCTGCCATTCCTGGGTCTGTCATGATAGTCGCCGGGTTTGAGTTTACCAGCACAATTTCGTAGCCCAGGCTTCGGAGGGCTTTGCAAGCCTGAGTTCCGGAGTAGTCAAATTCACAGGCCTGCCCTATCACAATAGGGCCGGAGCCGATAATCATCACCTTCTTTATATCATTACGCCTCGGCATGCAGAACTTCTCCTTTCTATCATGAGTCAGCTCGATAGACTATTTTCCCAGCTACTAGGGTCACTATTACTCTGCCTTTGAAATGGCAGCCATCGAATGGGGTGTTCTTGCCTTTAGAAGCGAAATCATGGCTGTCAACTACCCATTCCTTATTCGGGTCGAAAAGGGTAACATCAGCTCGGCAGCCGGGCTTCAATGTGCCAAGCTCTCCGTATCTGGTACTGATAACCCTGGCTGGCTCGAACGTGAGCTTGGAGATTAGAGTCTTTAGGTCTAGTTGTCTGCTATGTACCAGGCCCATCAGACAGGCTAAAGCTGTTTCCAACCCGCTGATACCAAAAGCTGCCAGTCCAAACTCGCACATTTTGTCCACCGAGGTGTGGGGAGCATGGTCGGTGGCAATGGCATCGATAGTGCCATCTTTAAGCCCTTTGATTAAAGCGGCAATATCTTCTTTGGTGCGCAACGGCGGGTTGACTTTAGCGTTGGTATCGTATGCCAGTTGGTTGTGCTTTTTTGGTTGGCTGTCCATTATTCGTTCCTCGGTCAGAGTCAGGTGGTGAGGGGTGACTTCGGCAGTGACTGCGATACCTTTTTCTTTAGCTCGGCGGATAAGTTCCACTGAGCCCTCTGTGCTAACATGGGCGACGTGGAGCCTAACGCCGGTGAGCTGCGCCAGAGCAAGGTCACGGGCGACTACAATCTCCTCAGCAGCTTTAGGGATACCTTTAAGCCCCAGGCGCGCTGATACCCAGCCATCGTTCATAAAGCCGCCATCGCTCAATTCTTTATCTTCACAATGGTCAATAATTGGCAAACCCAAGGCGTGGCTGTAATCCATAGCTAGTGACATAATTCGTGAGCTGGCTACTGTGTCACCATCGTCGCTGAAACCAATGACTCCTACCTTAGCCAGCTCGCTCATTTCGGTTAGCTCTTTGCCTTGCCTTCCTTTGGTGATGCAGCCTATCGGCAGCACCTGAACAGTCCCCTCAATTTCAGCCGTCTTCTTTACATAATCTGTAGAAGTCTGAGTGTCTAGAGGGGGATTTGTATTCGGCATACAGCAAACAGTGGTGAAACCTCCTTTGGCGGCAGCTTTAGTGCCGGTGGCGATAGTTTCCTTGTCTTCAAAGCCTGGTTCGCGGAGATGGCAGTGGAGGTCGACAAACCCGGGACAGACGACAAGGCCGGTAGCATCTATAGTGGTCAAGTCGGACTGAGACGGTGCTGTGCCTTTATCACCAAGCCACGTGATTTTGCCTTTGGTGATAAGCAAGTCAGCAACCCTATCTATTCCTTGGCTGGGATCGAGGATATGTCCACCGCTTATCAGTAGGTTAGGGGGCATTATTTGTTTTTACCTCCGGCGATTAAGTAGAGCAATGCCATTCGGATGGCTACACCATTGGTTACCTGCTCTTCGATTACCGATTGGGTCCCGTGGGCGACTTCAGGGCTGATTTCAATGCCTTCGTTAATAGGTCCGGGGTGCATAACCAAGACATGTGGCTTGGCTAGGGAAAGTCGTTCCATGGTTAGCTGATAAAGCTGGATGTACTCTCGTAGACTGGGCAGCAGCCCGCTTTGCTGCCTTTCTATCTGTAACCTCAGGGGCATTACCGCATCGGCATCCTCCAGGGCAGGCTCAATCTCAGTTTCGATGCTGACATCTGGTAGCTGACAGTTGGCGATGAAGTTATCTAAGCCTCGCGGTAAAAGAGTTGGTGGGGCACATAGGACTATCTTAGCTCCCATGGTAGTCATGCCCCAGATGTTGGAACGGGCTACCCGACTGTGCATAATGTCGCCGATAATAGTCACTTTAAGATTAGCTAGTGTACCTAGGTGGCGGCGGATGGTATAGAGGTCGAGAAGAGCTTGAGAAGGATGGGCATGCCAGCCGTCTCCGGCGTTTATCAGGCTGCAGTTTACATATTGAATGGCGAGATAAGGGGCACCAGATTGTG
The DNA here is from genome assembly GCA_016865855.1 of Chloroflexota bacterium. Taxonomy (GTDB): domain Bacteria; phylum Chloroflexota; class Dehalococcoidia; order GIF9; family UBA5629; genus 9FT-COMBO-48-23. Next base: position 12,191 of record VGNX01000048.1, read on the forward strand.
AATGGCGCATGACTATAATATCGGCGCCTAAAGCTTGGATAGTGCGCAAGCTATCAATCAAAGACTCTCCCTTGACGATGCTGCTTTTGGAGGCATCGAGGCTCACTGTATCGGCGCTTAGATTCTTGGCTGCCAGTTCGAATGAGGCGCGAGTGCGTGTGCTTGGCTCGTAGAACAGGGTAACAACCGTCTTGCCTCTTAATGTTGGCACCCTTTTTACTTCCCTCGTAAGTACCTCCGCCATGGCATCAGCTGTCTCGAAGACAAGCTCTATTTCTTCCTGGGTAAAGTCATCTAAATCGAGTACATGACTATGTTGCCACACAGCTATGGATGGTGGTGGGAAAGTCTCTGGAGTCGTGATACTCGAACTCGGTTCAATCGTTTTCATCGGTCGCCCCCTTGTTAGGTGAAAGTATGGTCACCTTGTCTTCACCGTCTACCTCTTTAACATATACCTTTATTTCCTCATTTCTTGATGTGGGTATATTTTTACCTGCATAGTCGGCACGGATGGGTAGTTCACGATGGCCTCGGTCAACAAGAACTGCTAGCTGGATGGATTGAGGCCGTCCCAAATCCATAAGGGCATCCATCGCTGCACGGATGCTGCGTCCGGTATAGAAGACGTCATCAACCAAAATTACTTGTTTGTTGGTAACATCAGTTGGGATATCAGTGCGGTGAATTACAGGCTTTAGATGTAACGATGAAATATCATCGCGGTACAGGCTGATGTCCAGTGAGCCAACTGGTACAGTAATTTCCTCGAGCCCTTGGATAGTAGTGGCTAGCCGCTTGGCTAACGGGACTCCCCGGGTTTGCATGCCTACGAGGACGATATCCTTGGCGCCTTTATTTCTTTCCACAATTTCGTGGGCAATGCGGACCAAGGCTCTCTGCATGTCCTCGGGTGACATGAGGGTTCTCTCAGGCATAAGAAAAACCTCCTGCCGAGAACTGGCAAGAGGTTTTCAAAAAAGCAACCTGAAACGGAAGCTTTGTGGAGCTACAATCTTTTGTCATATTTCCCTTGCCAGCCTCTCTGGACTGACTTAAAGGCCTCACTTGTAGACTAGTATACCATATAGTTGCCTGATAATGCAATATCTCGAATTGCCTCATAATTATTGTTACCGAAAGTGGTATCGTTGCCTCAAAAATAGTGTTACCCAGAGGAGGCAAACATGACACGAGGCAGCATACAAGAATATACCGAGGCAGTGCGAGAACGCTAT
>VGNX01000049.1 GCA_016865855.1 Chloroflexota bacterium
CTCCCCGGAGAAGCTGATGCAGGTCTACCTGGAGTTTGGCTTCCGAGAGAGGAATGAAGAAACCGAAACTAAGCAGGAAGAGGTGCTCGCCATTGCCTGACATTTACACACCTATTGACAAGACCTCGCCTTAGCGAGCTCGTAGTAGAGAGCTGCGCTCCTAAAACAGGTTAAGGGGCTCCGGATCGGATGTTACAATGTGCACTGCGAATGGTGGCACGAATAGGAGGCTGAGCAAGCTCTTAACCAGGGGTAGAAGATAAGAGAACGTAAGAAATCTGAAAGAACAGGACTTGCATTATTCTTTCAGAGAAAGCATTTGTGTGATACAACCCCGCAACTGAAACTGTGGCGATAACCTTAATGGACCATCAACCCGTGGACCAGAACAAAGTAGCCCCGGTTTTTGTTGCCGGGGCTACGGCTCATCCTCAACTAATAAGCTTAAGGTCTCCCACCCGTTCCACTCGGCGGGCCGGGAGTTCGTTGCCCTCCCTGTTCCTCTTGTTCGTCCTCCGTGTCATTATCTGATCCTGCGGGCACTTCTGGTTTGGGTACAGGCGGTATCCCCTTTGGTACTGGAGGTACTCCCTCGGGGATAGGCGGCTTCGGCGGGATACCAGTACCTATTCTCTCCAACGCTTCAACAGCTCTCTCGTAGCCCTTCACTGATTCCTGCATCGCTCTATCAATAGCGGCTTGTGCCGGTGCTGGCACCTGTTCGCGGACTTCTGCCAGCACTTCCAGATGTATAGTAGTCGCCCTAGCAACCAGCTCCTCAACAGTAGCCACGTCCTTACCCAGTCCTTGAGCAATCCTGGAAATTTCCTCGCCAAATCTAGCCATCTCCTCAAACTGCTGTAAGGCATTCTCTGCCTCTTCCACATTATCCTCCCTAGCCTCAGCCCTGACCCTGTTCAGCCTCTCTTCCATGGCCGCCAGGTTGATCTCCATGGCTCTTGCCGGGTTTTCTCCAGCTAAGGCTTTAAGCGCATTGCCGAGTCCATTCATAGACGCTTCTCTTGCCCTTTCGATAGCCGGTTTAGCCTTGTCTGGAACCTTATCATACACCTCATCTAGGATAGAGAGGTGCCTTGAAGTTGCTTTAGCCACCAACTCTTCAACAGTAGCCACATTTTTGCCCAAGCCTTGCGCAGTCTGGGAGATTTCTTCACCAAACTGGTTGAGCTCCTCATACTGCTGTAAGGCGCTCTCCACCTCTTCAACATCGTTTCCCTCAGCCACAGCTATGGCCCTGTTCAGTCGGTTCTCCGCGGTGGCCATGTTGATCTCGGCAGCCCTTACCGGGTTATCCTGTGCCAGAGCCGCCAGGGCGTTTCCCTGTCCCATCAGGGATACCTGTCTCGCCTTTGTTATGGCTTCTTTTGCTTCGTCCGGCACCCGGTCATATACTTTATCCAGGGCAGAAAGTTGTTCTGCCGTGGCTCCCGCCACTAATTCCGATATGCTCGCCGTGGACAGACCTTTGCCTCTGGCTGCCTCTATCCTGGCTAGTGCCGTATTCACAGCATCGTCGTATTTGTCCTGGGCCAGGTTCAGGTAATCCGAACGCTCCTTTTCCGCCAGGGCTGTCATCTCCTGGACACGCCTCCCAGCAAAACTCAGGGCTCGTTCCGCTTTGGCAACATCATCTCCCGGCAACATCATTCTCGCCTGCTCGGTGCCGAGCTTTACCGGATAGAGGATATTGCCCGGCAGGCTATCCTGTGAGGCATAGGCAGTGCCTCCACCCAAAGTGGAAACTGCCATTATCGCTGCAACAATAATACCTATCATGCTGAACCTCCTTCTTTGTGGTATCAGACTTGTCTGATTCCTATAACGAGGTCCAGGCCGTTTTGTTACAGCCCGCCCGGCATGAATCTGCTCCATGAGCTGAACCCGTGCCCTTACTTTAAAGCCCGGTGAAGGTTCAACATCAGGAGGTGGCTGAATCTCCAGCACAAGCCTGAGCAAAGGCTCCAAGCGATTGCGCAGAGAAGGATGCCTCTCCAGACATTCCTCAATGCTGTATCTGCCCGCCTTGATATCATCAATGCATTGTACTAGTATGTCTTCAAACTTTCCCGGCATTAACCATTCTCCTTCTCCAGCATGTGGCGGAGCTTGACCAGTGCCCGGTGTAGGATGACCCTGATATTCCCCTCTTTTTTGCCCAGGAGCGAGGCGATTTCCTTGAACTCAAAGCCCTCGATGAAACGCATCATGACCACCTGCTGCTCGTCACCACGTAGCTGCAAAATCGCCCTTCGCAATCGCTGCTGCTCAAAGCTTGCTTCAGCTGCCCGTTCCGGGCCCGGAGCTGGATCATGAGCGATAAAGTCTACGTCAAGATACGATTCGGCCTTTCTGGTCCGATAAAAATCTATTACAAGGTTATGACTTATAGTCATAAGCCAGGCAACAAATGGGCTTGACGTTTTCTTATACCGGCCGATTGCCTGCCACGCTTTGAGAAAGACCCTTTGGGTCAGGTCCTCGGCGTCTGACTTATTGCCCACCCGGTAATAAACGTGCCGGTATACCCTGTTGACGTGCATGTCATACAGCCTGCCGAAAGCCTCAGCGTCATGGCCGATGGCCCTCTGTACCAGGAAGGCTTCATCTGATGTCTGTCCGGCAGGACGGTTCTGGTACACTCGTTTACCTCTATTAACGAATAAGCAGCTAAGATGTTACAGAAAGTCTATTCTCCGGGAGATCTTTACCAAGAATCTATAGGCAACTGTCCCGTAACGGAGAGCGCACAGTCAAGTTTGACATTGCCGATTACACATTCTGGACTAGTGTTATCTCAAGGCACCTCCCTGCAAAGAACCGATTCCTCTATTAAAGGCTGCCTGCTAACGGTCTGAAATATTGTATATCCAGGATGTTACCCTGCCGCTTGTCCTTAAACATTGCTTCAACCCGCATGCCTATCCTTATGTTGTCCAAATCTACTTCACCCAACACATGAGTAAAACCAGTATCAGCACCATCGAGCTGAATAATGCCATAGGCAAAAGGCGGTTTTAGCCACTCGCAAGAGGGAGTATAATGAACGATAGTATAAGTTAACAGCGTACCCTTACAGTCAAGTTCTACGCATTCATGCAATTTGCGGAAGCATTTGTTACACACCGACCTCGGCGGCACGATGACACGATTACACTCTGAGCACCTCACTCCTATGATTCTCTTATTATCTCGCAACTCTACAAAAAACTTGCTTGCCAAAGCTCCCACTGAATACCTGTAAGGCATTATTATCCAGCCGGGGGTTACGATTGGTTCTTTGTTTGCAGTTTCCTGTCCCATTTTCTTCATTTCCCCTATCTCATATTTGTTAAACAGTCTTGAAATATAGGATATCGAAGATGTTTGCTTGGCGTTGTTCCTCAGGTTTAAATACAGCCTCAACGCGCATGCCCACTTTTATCTTATCCGGATTGGTTTCTTCTAATTTATGCCAAAGAGCGACAGGCGCACCATCAGGCCATATTACGCCCACGCTGAAGGGAATTTCCAGCATGTCACCAGTCGTCGGAACCAAAAACGATTGCTCTGCGACGAAGAAAGCAAGTAGAGTACCCCTAGGGCCTACCTCTACCCACTTTTCTCTTTCCTCCATCCTAGTATGGCATCTGCTGCATACTGGTGCCGGCGGGCAGCGGAATCGTCCGCATTTAGGGCACTTATTGGCGTAGATTCTTCCGCTGTGCCTGAGTTCTCGAAGAAACTCTCCAACATATTCACCGGCCGCCCATCGGTAAGGTATCTTAAGTAGCATCTCTTGGGTAATTAGTTCATCAGTTGTCTTCTGCTGCATTTCTTCCTCCAGTTAATCCAGCGTCTTACTCAGGAGTAGTAGGTCTGTCCAGTAGGAGCCGCCGTAACCGCTGGCCAAAGCCGTTTTGACATCACGAGTGACTTGATGCTCACCGGCATCTCCTCTAATTTGTAAGGCAGCCTCCGCCACACGGAGGGTGCCAGAATCACCAATAGCGTTAGTGCAGAGAACACCACCGGAGGGGCAAACAGGGAACTCTCCTTCCCGAGCAGTTACGCCCTTTTCTACCAATCTCCAACCTTCGCCCTCGCCACAAATTCCAAAATCCTCCAGCCAAGACATTTGCACAAATGCGCAAGGGTCGTACATTTCAAAAACCTGAATTTCTCGAATCGGTTTAGTTATATGATTCCTCTGGAAAAGCTTCCTTCCGGCTACCATGTGTGATGTCTCACGAGTCTCACCGGGGAAGGTGAATAGGGCACCGCTATAGTCGCTGTGAACAGTAACGTGGTCCTTTATCCATACTGGCTTCTTAGTAATCTTGTTTGCCTTTACTTCCGAAGCAAGCACTGTGGCACAAGCACCCACGCTGGTAGGACAAAGGAAATAAAGGTTAAGCGGGTACACCACCATTCGGGCTTTGAGTATATCCTCAACACTGAGTCTATCTCTCACGTGGGCATTGGGGTTTCTGGAAGCATTTTCGGATGCCTGAGCTCGGACCATAGCGGCGTGTTCCACTTTGCAACCGGTTCTGGTCATATAATTCATAGAGATTATAGCTAATCCAGACAACGCCCCAACGGCGTAAGGCCGGTCAATGGCTGGGTCTGTGATCGTTGTTATACACGAAGTCGTCGGAGCCTCGTCATGTTTCTCCCATCCTATGACTAGGCAGGTATCGAAAAGTCCTGAAGCGACATTGTACCAACCTGATATTACGTTCATTGTACCTACTGTCCCACCCGTGTTCATTTTGAAGCCCGATTTTCCACGAGCGCCGGTGTAGTCTACTAACATGGCATCGTTAAGATGATGGCCTTCAAAGAACTCCATATTACCGATTATCACCGTCTCGATGTCCTTCATCGTCAACTGGGCATCGGCTAAGGCCGCACTTACTGCCTCATTAATCAACTCGCCATCGTTAACATCAGGCCTTCGTGATGTATGCCGAGTTTGTCCTATTCCAACAATAGCAACCCTTTGTGGCATTCTATTTGCCTCCTTTCTCCAGTACTAGGACGCAATGCATCTGCCCACAGACACCAGCGGTACCGTGAGCGATGGCTATCTTAGCTTCGGGTACCTGACGGTCACCACACTTGCCCTGCAATTGCAGAGCTGCTTCGGCCACTCTTGACATTCCAGCAACAGTTACAGGGACACCTGAGAGTAATCCCCCGGAGGGATTAACCGGCAGGTTACCTTCCATCTGAGTTGTCCCACTGTCGATGAGGTGGCCGCCTTCTCCGCGATCACAGAAACCGAGGCCTTCCATCCATAGCAACTCTTGATAAGAAAACATCTCCGACATTTCGACAAGGTCGATTTCCTTGCCGGGGTTGGTTATACTTGCCATTTCATAGGCTCGCTTGCTTGCCGACACCAGGGAATCACAAGCGGACAGGTCTCTATCCCCAAGGAAGTGTGCATCATAACAATTCCCAACCCCTTTGATCCAAACAGGCTTATCTGTGAGCTTCTTGGCTTTATCTTCCTTGGCTAGCAAAATAGCACAGGCACCATCCGACGCCGGTTTAGCGTCAAGGGCTGTAATAGGGAAGGCGAGCATGCTCGAGTTAAGCACATCTTCTAGAGAAAGCTTGGCGGGTGCTTGGGCGTAAGGATTGTTCTTAGCGTTGCCCCTGTTTTTGACTACTACCTTGGCGCATTGTTCTCGAGAAATGCCGTATTTATGCATATATCGGTTTGCTTGCATAGCAGCGCAGGAAAGGAAATCGAGTCCTAGCATTCGATGATAAATATGATCAATTGCGCAATTTTCTATAATTCTGCCATCAGTCTGCGATTCTGAACAATGGCTCACCACCAGCACGATATCATGGTGGCCAGAGAGGATATGCATCATACCATATAAAACAGCATAAGCCCCATCGCCAGCCACTTTTGATTCGTCCCTAAGATGTGAGCCAGTAACATCGGGAATCGGCATGGAAGAAATTGTTCTCCCGTCCCAGTGATCCTGAGAACAACTCACCACACTGTCCACATCGTCAATTAGAGATATCCCTGTTTCTTCGAGTATCTTATCAGTTACCTCCAAAACAAGGTCACTAAGATGTTGCCTCGGTTTTGCTGCCTCATATTTTGTTTGAGCTACAGCTACAATACCAACTCTTTGCGGCATTTTCTTAACCCCTCTTTCCCTTTAAGGCCTTTAAGGTCAACCTTAGCAAGTTTAGTGTATTTTGCCGTGGTAACTCTTTTTGGTTTTATTTGCCAATCACTTCATCTGAGAATGAGGCATTCGTGAATTGTTTTACCAGAGACACTGTCGACAACGCCCTTTACCTTAATTTCGGCCTTATAATCAGCCAGAAACCTCCAGTTATATTGCGGCCAGTCAGTTGCTTGTGGAAGCCTCCCACACTCAACAACCCGCTTTGTATTCAGTCGGCACTGAAACTGGACACCTTCCTCCCCCCGGCTCTTTATGAAAATATCCCTTGCAGTGGACTTCCCCGTAACGTCATCAACCCCCTCCTTCTCTACAATAAACTGGAATTTGTCCGTAGCTAGGAGTGGCTTATCACCTTTAGCTAAATAGAGAAAGGGGAGACTTGGTTCTGTTTCCTTTAATGGAAGCATCCATGCATAGATTAGCGTGTAAGTTGGATCAAAAAGACGTCCCCAATACCAACCCCGAAAGCATTCGTACATATTTACAGTACCCCAGTTATGGTCATGATATCCCCGTCCCCTAACTGGTATGCCCTGCCCATCGAGGTAAAGATTTCCTTCAACCTCACCTCTTGGGACAGCAATAGCCCAACCCTGCTCAGCTACTTTAGAACGATATATAAAACCAGACGCTGGCTTCCACCCCGGGAGGCGGTTTCGAAACACTAGTTCAGCTCCAACACCTTTAGCATGCATCTTAACATTATAGGCACCGTTTTCTTGGCGACAAAAACTGTCGCCCATCTGAACATCACAGCGATCCTCACGAGCTTTGCATTCCTCCGGTTTCACAGCAGCCGTCCCGATATGCCGCTTTCCATCCGGGGTATAAGTGAAAATCTGAATGGTGGGAATGTGTGGCTTTAAGAAGGCGTTTCGCCAATGCCATGTCAAGACGCATGAATACCCATTATCAAACTGCGCATCGAAGTACCACCACTCATAATAACCCTCGCCATCATGAAGATGAAGCCCATCATCCTTATCATTATACCCAGTCAGAGATTGTTTTTTCATAGTTTTTCCCTCCTTACTTTTAAGGTTAAACTTACTTGAAAACCATGAGAACAGTTCACAAACTACCGGTCATTACCAATTTACCTTGTCTGATCCTTTAAGCCCTAAAATCTGCCTGGCTTCATCAGGTGTAGCCGGCTCCAGGCTCAACTCACGGGCTATACGCACTATTTTTTCTACCTGCTCAGCATTGCTCTTAGCTAACACACCTCTACTGATAAAAAGACTGTCTTCCATACCGACTCTAGCATTACCCCCCATGGTTAATGCCAATGTACAAATGGAGATTTGATGATAACCAGAAGCGCACACCGACCACGTAAAGTCGCCAATCGCCTCGCGTGCGGCATTATATAGAGTCACCAGAGTACCTGTTGTTGCTGGGACACCACCTAAGACACCCATGACGAATTGGATATGAACCGGCTTTTTCAAATACCCCTGTCGAATCATAAAGGCTACATTATTGATCATCCCGAGGTCATAAATTTCAAGTTCAGGTTTAGTCTCATTTTCAGCGAAAATAGTCAAGAATTCCCGCAGAGTTTTGAATGTGTTTGGGAAAATATAGTCCTCGCTCCCTAGAACACGCTGCTTCTCCCAGGGAAACTTAAACTCCTTTATCTTCTCCGCCAAAGGGAAAATCGAAAAATTCATCGAGCCAAAATTAAGCGAGGCTAACTCCGGCTTGAAGGTGGGAACCACAGCTACTCGTTCTTCAGTGGTCATTCCAAGGCCAGCGCCAGTAGTAAAACAGATAACCATATTGCACTTGCTTTTTATGCTGGTTACTACCTCACGATAAAGCTCAAGGTTTGAGCTGGGTATACCAGTTTCGGTATCGCGAACGTGGATATGAGCTATCGCAGCTCCAGCCTCGTACGCGCGCACAGCTTCGCTGGCAATCTGCTGAGGCGTGATTGGCAAATAAGGGGACAAAGTAGGGAAATGGACGGCACCTGTTATTGCTGTTGTGATGATAACCTTATCCATAGTTTTCCCCTTCTCTACTCCAGCTCTTCTTAGTAGCGGTAAAACCCTTCTCCTGTCTTTCTTCCCAATTTGCCTTGCTTAACCATTTTAGCAAATAAGGGACAAGGCTTGTACCTTTCCTCTTTTGTAGCTGCATAGACTGCTTCAAGAGCTGCCAGAACCACATCTACACCAGCCAAGTCGGCTATTTGGAGCGGACCCATGGGGTGGTTTGCTCCCAGTCTCATCGCCGTATCAACATCCTCAGGACTTGCCACCCCACGGTAAACCAAGTTGGCCGCTTCATTATAAAGGAGACCCAAGAACCTGTTTACAATGAATCCAGGGATGTCTCTGACCACAATCGGGGTCTTGCCCATTCTTTGGCATACCCCACTTGCGATTTCCACAGTTTCCTCAGAGGTTTTCTCTCCTTTTACAACCTCAACCAATTTCATTACCGGCGCTGGATTAAAAAAATGCATTCCTACCACTTTCTGCGCTCGGTTGGTAGCTGCACCTATCTCGGTAATGCTGAGAGTAGAAGTATTAGAGGCCAAAATGGTTTCAAGTGGTGTAAGAGAGTCTAATTTGCGGAACAGATTTTTCTTCATTTCTACGTTCTCAGGAATGACTTCGAGAACCAGATCAGCACCTGCGACTGCCGCCGTTAGATCCGTCGTCGGCTTAATTCTATTCAGGTTCTCTTTACAGACTTCTTGGCTAATCTCGCCCTTTTCCACTTTTCTCCCGACAAACTTGCGAATGGTGCCAAGCGCCTTTTCCAAAAAATCTTCCCCTACATCGCTAAGTCGCACCTCATAACCAGACTCAGCAGCTACTTGAGCAATTCCAGCTCCCATGGTTCCAGCGCCTATTATTGCCAAACGTGATACGGTTACTCTTTCCATTGCCATTCTCCTTAGTTTGTATCCTTTCTAAACTTTTTAGTCTTTTATCACCACCAGTGACGCAATCTTCATTAGCATTAAGAGATTACTACAGGCCTTGACTTTTCCCGTGAGCAAAGGCATCTTTGCGCTTCCAGTCTAGAACCCTTCAAGCCTGTGGGATACCCTTTCTTCGGTTACCCCTAATCTAGCCGCAATCTCCGTCTCACTCAGCCTCTCTTGTCTCAGCCTGAATATGTCTTTAGTCTGCCTGCCCTTCTTCTTTTTTCTTTCAGCTATCTCTTTTATGTAAGCCAGATCCTCCACAGCTTTGGTCTCGACAAGCCCTTGCTTTTCCATACAGGAAAAGAGGTTTTCCCCTTCCTCAGTCCTGACGATAATGGTCGACAAGCCCTCGGAGGACCCATCGCTACCAATGGAAATATCGCCAAGTTCGCTAGAGAAATCCTCACAAACAAGACAATGTCTTGGAACACAGCTCTTAACCTCGGTTATAGGAAAAGTTAGTTTCTTACCACCTGCGTATATGTTGAACTCCTCGGCGACTTTGAACTTGTCTATCTCGTCGATGCCTAAGCCTTTCCCACTGGCTTTCTCCATGATGCAGCGATGGTCATAATTCTCCCGGCAAAACAAGCCTACGGTAAGTTTCACAGCCGAGGCCAACGGTAACCCTTTGTGTTTTAGATATCTGGCGGATTGGATATGGCACGGTGAGCCCACGACACAGATTTTGCCAAGGCCATGTTCCACAACAGCAGACCTCAGTTCTTTCAACAGAGGAACCACCCCGTATTTAGTCCCTGCTGCTAATATAATCTGGTCTCTTGTTTTCGCCACACAGGCTACCGGCACCCAAGCATCTTTGCCAGCCACCAGAGCACCATCAATGATACCGTGGTCTAATGCATAGATTAACAACGCGGTTACTATTCCGCCATCCTGACAAGCTTTTCCTATACCTCGGTCTGTTGTTCTCGCTGCTAGAATCCGCTTATATATTCCGACACTTACCCTCTTGCCCCAGCCTAGAATGCTGCCCTCTATATCCGGCATTAAGCCATGCCTGAGCATATAGCAAGCATCGTAACAGATGGTACAACCTACACAATCCATAGTCCTCTTGGGCCTCTTCGGTTTCCCGTCAAGGGATTTAATATAAGAGTTGGGACATGCTAACATGCATGCCCCACAGACTGTACATATACCCGTGTCTATTACTTTAGCTTCTAAATCTTCGTAACTCGGCATCTACGCAATTCTGCAGCGAAGCTATTCGGCTTTAGCTTTCATCTTAGCTATCTCCTCCTCCCGCAATTGCCTCTTGAAAAGCTTCTCAGTGACTGTGAGAGGCAACTCTTTGCGAAACTCGACGAATTTCGGCACAGCATAAGGCGGCAGCTTCTCCCGGCAATGGCTGATTATATCTTCTGCGGTTATTTCCCCCTCGTACTCTGGTTTCAACCTTACAAAAGCTTTTATTCGGTCACTACCTGGACGTTCGGGATCAGGAATCCCAATCGCCACAGCATCGGCAACTGCTGGATGCTCATATAGCACATCGTCAACCAGCCTGGTATAGACTTTAAGCCCGGAAACATTTGCCATATCTTTAACCCGGTCCGTAATGTAGAAGTAACCATCATCATCCATCCTCACTACATCACCGGTAGGCAGCCAGCCATCAACTAGCCCCTTGCCGGGTTCAGGCCAGTAACCTAACATAACCTGTGGCCCGCGAACCCATAGCTCTCCCTCTTTTCCTGGAGAAGCTTCCTCACCTGTGTCCAGATCCACAATTTTGACTTCTGTGTCTGGCATTGGCACTCCTATGGAGCCAAACTTCTCAGAAGACATGAAGCCGGTGATCTTTGAAAAAGACGATAGATTGATGTGGGTACCCCCGCCTGTTTCCGTTAGGCCGTAAGCCTCCGTTATGGGCACACCGGTTTGCTGCCTGAATTTCTGGGCAACTTCTGGAGCCAGGGCGGATGTAGTTGACATGAACATGGTCGGTATCCTTCCAAGTCCTTTCAAGACCAGCCTGTTGTATTGAGTCGGCACACATGCACATACGAAAGGGCGATGTTTTGTTAATAGCTCCAGGAACGTATCGGTATCCCTTGGGTCAGGAAGCAAGTACATCTTAAGACCCCAGTAAACGGCGAAGTGCATCATGCAATGACCATACTGATGAAAAAGCGGAACGGGCATCAATATGGAGGTTTTCCCCCTGATTCCTACTCTCAGAGGTTCAAACTGCCATACAAGCTGGGTTAGAGCTACCACCCGGTTGTAATGAGTTAGCATCACACCTTTGGGTAATCCGGTAGCACCCCCTGTGAATGGAAGAACGGCCAGGTCTTCCATCGGGTTGATGTCAACCGCCGGGGCCTTGGGCTCGTGATTGGCTATCAAATCACGAAGTTGATACGTGCCCGGTACTTGCTTTAATTCCGGCTTCTCCAATGAATAATCCGTAAGAGAAGTGAGGATTATCCTCTTAATCTTGGTCTTATCTTTTATTGAATTAACCAGCTCCAGAGATCCTTCACCGCAAATTACCGTCTCAGTTCCCGACTCGCCAATCTCGTATATCAAGTCAGCAGCTTTATGCATCACACTACATGGAACGTGCGCGGCTCCGGCTTTTAGTATCCCAAAATCGCTTATGACAAACTGCGGGCAATTTGGAAGGATGGTGGCTACCTTGTCGCCTTTTCTTACACCTAGCTCAGCAAGGGCAGCTGCTAGGCTATCTGCAAGAAGCTTCAGCTCTTTATAGTTTATCTCATTCCCCAGGTAGGAACATGCAGCATGGTCAGGAAACTCAGCTGCCGCAGCATCCAAGAAGTTATGAAGAGGCACCTTTGGATAAGGTTCTTTTGTTTGCGGAAGCTTATATGGCCCTAACCTGTAACCTGAAAGCCAGGGCTTTTCAGCCGTGGAAACCATCATCTCACCCCCTAAATTTTTAGATTTCTTACCAGGATGTAGCTGCGAGGCTTTAGCCTCGCTGAACTCGACCCTAAAGGGTCGAGGCTACATGTTCTGGTGATAGGCGACCCTAATGGGTCGCAACCACAGTGCCGGAAGATTATTCCTAGACACCTCTCAGATTTTATCTATGACATAGCCCAGCCCCAGCTCTTTGAGCTTTTCTGGGGTTGGTTTGCCAGTTTTCTTATCCCATCCCCGGAATTCGTAGTAGGCATCTAACATCTCGTCTAGCTTCTCTACTACAAGCCCTTGAGCTGGACCTTCAGGCATTGGGTCTTCTAGTAAGCGCTTGGGAAGACTATCATCAGCTCTTGTCAACCCTTCTCTTACACTGAAAGCTCTTGCCAGATTATAAATCCTCTCTCCAAGCTTTCTGTAATCACCCACATCGAATTTCCAGCCGACACAATTGGCTATCATATCAACCCAGTCTTCCGTAGCTAGAGCCATTCCCATAAACTTGCACGTCCCCATGGCATCAAAAACAGTAAGGGAGTCCTCCAAATCCTTTAGAACTTTGGCCTCGGCCGGGTTCTCTACGAGCGGGTCTTCAATTTTGCTGTTTTCGACACAAAGGAAGGGTATGTCCATGAAAGTCGGGCCTTCAATATAAGCTGTGATATGGTCACCTCCACGGTTTGCAGTGGCAAATGCTAATCCACATATTCTGGCAGCTCTGGGGTCATAAGCTGGCAGCTCCAGACCTTTGACATGCATGGCAAATTTCTCTGACCCCTTGCCCAGCTTCTTCGCCATCTTTTTTGTGCCTTCAGCTAACAAATCTCCAATGCCTTCCCTCTTGGCTATCTTGTGTACAAGCTGGATTGCAACATCAGGGTCACCAAATTTTAGCTCCAATCCACCAGTGTCAGCTTTGGTTAATATCCCCTTCTCATAGCATTCTAGGGCAAAAGCTATAGTGCTGCCGGCAGAAATTGTATCCAGGCCGTAGTCATCACACAAATTATGTGCCAGCGTGACCGCTTCCAGACTCTCAATTCCACACATGCCACCGAAAGAGCCGATTGTCTCATATTCAGGGCCTTCCCCTTTGCAAGCATAGGGGCCACTCTTAACCACGCTCACCCTGCCGCAACTGATGGGACAGGCATAGCAGTGTTTTCTGTCTACCAGAAGTTCAGAAGTTCCAAATGTAATTCCGCTTATTTTCTCTATGTCTGGAAAAACCCCGGTTTGCCAGTTCCTGGTAGG
>VGNX01000050.1 GCA_016865855.1 Chloroflexota bacterium
GTAGCTCAGCGGATAGAGCGCAGCCCTGCGGAGGCTGAGGTCGTGGGTTCAAATCTCACCAGGCGTACCATTATGGGCGATTAGCTCAGCGGTTAGAGCACCTGCTTTACACGCAGGGGGTCAGTGGTTCAAGTCCACTATCGCCCACCAGTTAGGTAATAGTATTACCACAAATTTTAAATCTATTCCAATCTGTCCAAATTCTTGGTGCTACTTTGGTTTTTCTTCGTAAAAGTGGTGATGTTATTTACCCTACCCTACATATTTCATCTACTTATTCATTCATACACACCATTGGGTTAATCAAGATCTAAGTGCTCCTTGATAGCTCCACGCACTTCGTGTTGAAGCTGAGGGTCATCCAGATATCCAAACAATCTTCCCAGTCGTTGTTTGGAGATTGTCCTTATCTGGTGAGCCATGATAATCGATTCTAAGGACTGACCTGCCTTTCCTTCGGCTAAAAGAACCTCAGAGGGATACAAACGTCGCTGAGTTGAAGTAATGGGCAGGATTGTAACATTAGGCATGGCTTGGTTGAATTCTTCGTTGCTTACTATGAGTACCGGCCGTGTACCTTTTTGTTCGGCTCCCGCCACAGGATCAAGGTTAGCCTCCATAACAGCCCACTGAAAACCCGACATTAGCCTATCCTCGCAGCAGTTTCAGCATCAGCAGTTTGGAAAATAGCTTCAACCTCCTCTATATCTTTAAGTAATAAAGGATCCCTGGCCCCTTCTTGCCATAGTGCTTGCCGTGTCTGCCTCCGCAACTCATGCAACTCTTTGAGCAATGCTTGCTCCACCAGGGCATTCTTGCTGGGCGCTATTCCTCGAGCCATAACCTCGTCTAAGGCAGCAAGAACATCAGTATGCAAGTTAAATGTCGCTTTTTTTGTCTTTCCGCGCATATATCTAACCCTCATATTCATATTATTAGTAGCTCTATTTCTCATTATAGTATAGGTTTTCACACTTAGCAAGCTATTTTAGGAAGTCTATTTACCTTGCAATATTTTGCGGAAGCAAGGCAGTTTGGCCCAGATGCCGAATATTTCACTAAAGTCCAAGGCCGTGCTCACCTACAAAAATAGAGGAAAGTCGCCCTACTAATTTTAAGTAGGCGACAAGCAATTGCTGCAAATTTGGAATAAGCTGCTTCTTTCCGAAGATAAGTTCGGGAACTGTCCACAATGACCCACCATGAATTGCCGTTATGGCTTGTGTAGGTGTTCAACAGAGGCCAGATATGGTATAAATTTTTTTTAAAAGCAGTTAAATACAGGAGGGTATCAGATGAAAGCACTGCTAAAAATATTTCAAATAGCACTCTGTGCAATCCTGATTATCGGCGTGATTGCATGTACGCCCCGTCAGGAAGTCAAATTAGAAGAAGCGCCAGCCTACCCAAAAACAAGTTTCATCGTTTTTAGCGATCCACACATATACGACCCGACATTGGGAACCGAAGGGAAGGCATTCGAAGACTACCTGGCGGATGATCGGAAGCTTCTGAGGGAGAGCACTGAAATTCTGGAGGCAGCTATCGCAGCAATAAAAAGTGAAAAGGCGAGCTTCGTTTTGGTGCCAGGCGACCTGACGAAAGATGGAGAGCGCGTGTCGCATGAGCTGGTTGTAAGTTATCTTGGGCAGCTAGAGGCCAGGGGGGAAAAAAGTATACGTGGTGCCGGGCAATCACGATGTGAAAAACGGCCACTCATTCAAATATGTCGGCGATAATACCGAACGCGTACCTAACATAGCGCCAGAAGAGTTCGCTCAAATATACGGCGAGTTCGGTTACAAAGAAGCGCTCTATCGTGACTCTGCTTCGCTTAGTTACGTAGCCGCGCCGCAAGCTGGACTGTGGCTACTCGCTCTGGATTCTTGCCGCTACGCAGAAAATATAGAAGATGAAGAGCCTATCACCGACGGCAAATTCAGCGCTGCTACCTTACAATGGGTTGAACAGATGTTGGAGAAAGCCGCCAGAGAAAAGAAGGCGGTTATTGTGATGTTGCATCACGGCATCGTCGAGCATTACATTGGGCAGGAAAAGAACTACGGCAAATACATAATAGATGATTTCCCTGCGGTCTCGAAATTGCTGGGGGTGTACAATGCGCGCCTCGTTTTCACCGGTCACTACCATGCGCAGGATATAACCTTGGCAAGCTGGCCAGAAACAAATAAATTCGTCTTCGATATTGAAACCGGCTCTTTGGTCACCTATCCCAGCCCTTACCGCATAGTGAGCATAGACGCCTCGCAAAAAGCCGCAGTGCGAACGAAGCGCGTGGAATCAATACGTTCGCATCCTGCCGATTTTCAGGAGTATGCGAGGGCGTATGTGCTGGAGGGCATAGGGGGCATCGCCACCCGCACTATAATGGGCTTTGAGGTTGACCGCGCTGAAGCAGAACGCCTGGCACAGCAGGTTGCTCAGGCTTTCGTAGCCCATTATGCTGGCGATGAGAATCTTCCATCGGGTCAGGAGGCTATTCAGACCAAGGGGCTGAGCACACGTGCCGAGACCGTGATCAATTTCCGCAAGGATCTGGTTATCGGGCTGTGGGGTGACCTGGAGCCACCGGATAATAACATCACTATCGATTTGAAAACAGGCAGCTGGCAGTAAGAACGTTTACCTTACACAGTAGGTCAGTGGTTCAAATCCACTATCGCCCACCAGTTAGGTAATATCATTACCTTTCTTTAGCTTCAGATTCTTCAACTAGTACTCGATTGCAGAGAAAGATTGCATTATGATCGCCTGTTCATTAGATTCAGTTTTCAGATTCAATAGCATTTTTAGCCTCGACCTAATAGTAACAGGCATTTCCGAAAGTGAGTACTAGTTACCTTTATTTGCCTTAATCCACGTTCAATTACTGGTAATAATATTACCCTGGATGTCACGTTCGAATCTTTCTGGCTCAATTCGCAGAAACACGATCTAACATTCTTAGCGATTTTTTAACTCATTGAACTATTTAGCGTTCCGTGCAGTTTAGCCCTTTTGAAAGGATCCTTTCCCCTTAATAGTAACCTCTGAAAACGTAGCCACCAGCGCTGCTTCTGGCAGTTGATAGTCTAGATTGTTACCTATATACTTGTGAGAAGGAAAGGAATGCCAGACATTAGAGTGCTCATAGTTGAGGATGACCAAACCCTACTTAGTGTTCTCGAATACAACCTTGATAAAGAGGGCTACAATGTGGTCACTGCTGCTGATGGTGTCAAGGCATTAGAAGCTGCACGAAGAGACAAACCAGACTTAATTATCCTAGATATAATGCTGCCTAAAATGAACGGCTTTGAAGTATGCCGCATCCTACGCAAGGAGATGACCGTACCAATATTGATGCTCACCGCGAGGGAGGATGAAATCGACAAGGTGGTCGGGCTTGATTTGGGAGCTGACGATTACATGACTAAGCCCTTTAGCATGAGAGAATTGCTTGCACGAGTACGTGCCATGCTGCGGAGAGTGGAAATGCAGGCACCAAAGCCCGCTGGGACAACGTTATTTAAGGTGGGTGACATTGAAGTTGACATCGGACGTCACACAGCAACTAAGAGAGGCTGTACACTAGATCTCACACCAAAGGAGTTTGACCTGCTCGCATTTTTGACTAAGAACAAAGGGCTTGTCTTTAGTCGGGATCATCTATTGGAAAAGATATGGGGCTACGATTACGCTGGAGGTACTCGTACGGTAGACGTCCATATGCGATGGCTCAGGGAGAAGATAGAGGATAATCCAGGGAAGCCCAAGTACCTGTTGACAGTCAGAGGTGTCGGCTACAAACTTGAGGGGTAAAAAGTTGTCGCGTAGCATCTATTGGAAAATCACAATCCCTTTTACACTGCTTGTTCTGCTCAGCATGGGCATCCTGGGGTTCTATATGATTGATTCTGTGAGAAATATCCAAGTTGACCACTTGCGTTCTCATCTTGTGAAGGAGGCGAAGCTTGTTGCTGATGCCAGCCTGCCTAGTTTCTTGGACGCTAGTAGGCACGATAGTCTGGATGCCGTAGCTAAGACCTTGGGAAGGGAGATTGATGCCAGAGTAACCATAATCGCCCAGGACGGCACAGTTCTGGGGGATACTGAAGAGAACCCTCTGACTATGGAAAATCATTCTACACGCCCTGAAGTAATAGATGCGCTGGCTTCTGGCGTTGGGGAGAGCACTCGTTACAGTACTACTGTGGGCCGGACGATGATATACGTTGCCGTGCCTGTAGCAAGTCAGGGGAGAGTTTTAGGAATAGCTCGGGTAGCGCTCTCGTTGGCAACAGTGGAAAGTGCAGTGAATAGCGCTACTACGACAATTGCTTGGGCGATGGTGATAGCCACCCTGCTTGTAATCATCCTCACTGCAGTCATTGCCAGAATGATAACCCGACCTGTTAGGCAAATCACGAAAGCTGCAGAAGGAATCGCCTCAGGTAAGCTAGCCCAACAAATTAAAATAAAGACCAACGATGAGATAGGGCGGCTTGGCCATACCTTTAATGAAATGTCCTTGAGCCTAAAGAAAATGATGACAACGATTGACGATGAAAGAAGTAAGCTGTCGACTGTGCTCTCAAGCCTCACCGATGGCATAGTAATGACTGATCCCGAAGGAAGCATTGTGTTAGCCAATCCGGCAGCAGAGCGCCTATTCAATTTCAATGAGGCAAAAGCGAAAGGCCAACCCTTGATAAAGGTTGTGCACGACTATGAAATAGACGAGGTGCTAAAAAAATGTCTTAGGACGTCACGTGAGCAGACCGCTCAGCTTGACTCTTCAACTGGTCGTTTCCTTAGGGTTATTGCCGTTCCCTTGTTGGCGGGTAAATTGAGTGGAGTGCTGCTCCTGTTTCAAGACCTCACTGAAATGCGTAACCTACAAACAATGCGGCGGGAATTCGTGGGCAATATCTCCCACGAGTTAAGAACTCCCCTAGCTGCAATCAAAGCAATAGTTGATACACTACAGGATGGCGCCATTGATGACAAGCAAGCCGCTAGGGACTTTATAAACAAAGTTGACGTTGAAGTAGATGGGATGACCCAGATGGTAGCAGAATTGACAGAGCTATCACGTATTGAGACTGGCAGAATTAAGCTAGAGCTAGAGCCGGTGAATCTCAATCTGCTCGTAAAGGAAGCCATCACTCGTTTATCTCCCCAGGCAGAAAGACATAAAGTGGCTCTCTTGACGGAGCTATCTTCTGACTTACCTTTCGTCCAAGCTGACAAAGAAAGAATTCAGCAAGTAATGCTAAACATCATCCACAACGCCATCAAGTTCACGCCTTCGGGTGGAAAGGTAGTGATCTCTACCGAACAGAGCCGAGAATCGGTAATCGCTAAGGTGTCCGATACCGGAATTGGAATCTCAAAAGAGGATTTGCCCCATATTTTTGAGCGTTTCTTCAAGGCAGATAAATCCCGGTCCAACAGTGGAACAGGGATCGGCCTGGCCATTGCCAAGCACACAGTACAGGCTCACGGAGGTAATATCTGGGCCCAGAGCGAAGAGAGTAAAGGGTCTACCTTTAGTTTCAGCCTTCCTCTTTAGGGGGCCCCTTAATGGGAGTAAGTGGGAAATTTAACAAAACCTTAACGAAGCCTTAAACCGCCTTTAACCTTCATCGGCTACACTTATTCGTGGATGGATAAAGCAATAGGTTTAAGGCTTTTCGTTTTATAAAAATTAGCGAGAATACCCCGCAGCTTGCTGCGGGGATGAATCGCAGGGTTGGGTGGCAAATGTTCTCGCACTCTCTTCTGGTTTAGCACTAGATGCCCCCCAGCTTGCTGGGGGGAGTATTCACTGATGGTGAAATGAAAAAGGTGTTGTTTGTCTGTGTGCACAATGCCGGTCGTAGGCAGATGGCTGAAGCCTTCTTTAATCGGCTGGCTGAGGGTAAAGCTCTAGCTCTTTCCGCTGGAACTGCGCCTGCGTCAAGGGTAAACCCCGTGGTGGTGGAGGTAATGCGTGAGGCGGGCATAGACATTAGCCACCAAAAGCCAAAGCTGCTGACCCTGGAGATGCTAGAAGGTGTCGACCGAGTCATAACCATGGGTTGCGGTGTTGAGGGAGCATGTCCTGCTAGTTTTGTTCCAACTGAAGACTGGGAGCTTGAAGACCCTGAAGATAAACCGATAGAAAAGGTGAGACAGATAAGAGGCGAGATTGAGGCTAAAGTTGATGAGTTGGTTAGAACGCTTCGATGATTCGAAAGTTTTACATTATTTTAACATAACCTTAAATAGCCTTTAAAGTCCGCCCTGTATTCTATTAATAGATGGACAGAAGCGCTTCGAAGCCATCGAAATCAAATATATTAGGAGGAAAACAACTTGCACATATCTATCAAGAAATGGTTCATGTTACCCGTTGTAGTCATGCTTGTGACTGCTCTTGTTCTTGCTGGTTGTAGCGCTGAAACAGGAAGCGGGGGTCTATCCGACTCTATCAAAATTATCGGCTCAAATACGGTAACTCCTCTCAGCTCGGTGTGGGCTGAAGACTTCATGAAAGCTAACCCAAAAGTAAGCATAGCCGTCAGTGGTCCCGGCTCTGGAGCTGGTATCGCCGCACTCATTGATGGCATGACTGATATCTGCCAGTCTTCGAGAACAATAAAACAGAGTGAAATTGACCAAGCGAAAGCCAAGGGCGTCAATCCCTACGAAATCCAGGTCGCTAGTGACGGCCTTTCCGTGGTCTTGCATCCATCTAACCCGGTGTCTGAGCTGACGATAGCCCAACTCTCGGCAATCTACACCAACCAGATAACCAACTGGAAAGAAGTAGGTGGAAACGATGCTCCCATAGTGGTACTGTCGCGAGATACGAACTCTGGAACTCATGTCTTCTTCAAAGAGCACGTAGTGCAAATGGCTGGACTACCAACCCAGAATACAAAGCTGGAATATGGTTCTAATGTCCTTTTCCTGCCCTCGACCGAACAAGGTGTATCAGAGGTTGCCCGAAACTCCAACGCTATTTTCTATCCGGGCCTGGGCTATGTCACCAGCCAGGTAAAGCTCGTGAAGATAAAGAAGACAGCCAGTGACCCGAGCATACTGTCCAGCGAGAAGACAGTCCTTGACGGCACATACCTCATCGCTCGCCCACTTCTCTTCTACACCAACGGAGTGCCCACCGGCATAATCAAGGCGTTCATTGACTACTGCTTGTCGCCAGAGGGACAGAACAAGGTGACCGAGGTAGGTTACGTGCCGTTAGCAAAATAGCAGTCGAATAGACGACCGTTTCCAAAGGAAGCAAGAGGTCGAGAGAAAAAAAATATTGAAGCAAGAGACTTCAAACGTGGTCGCCGCCTCAGACACTGAAGAGAGCCTGAAGCGGCGGTTGCGACTGGGCGAAAGATTCATTGAAGGCTGGATTTTCCTGGCAGGCCTGCTTGCTATAGTCGTACTACTGGGAATTGTTGCCATCCTGCTCAAAGAAGGGCTCCCGGCATTTGGCTATACCCCCCCCTGGGAGTTTCTATTTGGCACCAAGTGGTATCCTGTTTCTGAGCCTCCCACTTTTGGCATATTGCCCTTCTTTGTATCTACGCTAATGATTACCCTCTTGGCGACGGCTGTAGCCGTACCTATTGGTGTTGGCTGTGCTGCTTACCTGGCAGAAGTAGCACCTTCAAAAGTCAGGGAAACTGTAAAGCCTATCATTGAGCTACTAGCGGGGATCCCGTCTGTGATGATGGGATTTATCGGGTTAATGCTCCTCTCCCCGCTGGTTCAAAGTATCTTTCACCTGAATACAGGTTTCTGCGGGCTTACGGCTTCTATAATGCTCTCACTGATGAGTCTACCCATAATTGTAAGCGTCTCTGAGGATGCCTTACATGCTGTCCCTAACGAGTTCAAGGAGGCCGCCTATGCTCTTGGTGCAACTCAATGGGAGACGATAAGGCATGTCTGTATCCCGGCGGCCCTTTCTGGTATCACCGCCGCTATAATGCTGGGGTTAGGACGTGCTATTGGTGAAACTATGACCGTACTGATGGTGGCTGGAGGAGCTCTGGCAGTACCAGTTTCGCCTGTTGAGCCTATGACACCAATGACTGCTGCTATTGCCTCGGGAATTGGCAATGCCGTTCGCGGCGGGCTGCAATACCAGGCATTATTTGCTATTGGCTTGATTCTATTCATCATGACTCTAGCAGTTAACTTGGTTGCAGAGAGAGTGCTCGAGCGACAGAAAAGAAAGTTTGCGGGGTAGCTTACACATGGGGACTGAAGCCAGACTTTCGCGTGAAGTATCACAACGCACCGCCTTTGCTTTTCTTGCCCTGGCTACCGTTATCACGTTAACTCCGGTCTTATTTATCATCATTTACACTATTATTAACGGCGCTAGCGCCTTAAACTGGGAGTTTCTAACCCATTTCCCCTCGCAGGCAGGTAAGGCTGGAGGTATTTTCCCAGCTATCGTGGGTACCTTTTACCTTATGCTGGGTACTCTAATATTTGCACTGCCGATTGGAGTGCTTGCCGCTATTTACCTAACGGAATATGCCAAAGATAACTGGCTGACCAGGCTTATCAATACGGCTATCATGAACTTGGCTGGGGTACCCAGCATTGTCTTCGGACTTTTTGGGCTCGGTGTATTTGTGTTGACTTTTCATTTTGGCTTGTCTCTACTTGCTGCCAGCCTTACATTAGCCTCTCAAGCGCTGGCGATGGTAGTTACCACATCGAGAGAGGCAATATTAGCCGTACCCAAGGAATATCGAGAGGGTAGCCTCGCCATCGGAGCTACAAAATGGCAGACGGTAGGGCATATAGTTTTGCCCCAAGCTCTCCCCGGAATAATTACTGGGGTAGTCTTAGCAATAAGCCGCGCTGCTGGGGAAACGGCTCCAATATTAATAGTTGGAGCCGCCTTTTTTCTTCCTGGACTACCGCAATCTCCTTTCGACCAGTTTATGGCATTGCCGTATCATCTTTACACGGTATCTGCTCACGTGCCTGGTATGCCCAGGAGTACGATGTGGGGCATTGCCCTAGTTTTGCTGGCCGTTGTGTTATCCTTTGATGTTCTAGCCGCTGTTATCCGGATTAAGGCCAGACAAAGGAAGTAGACTGATGAATAACATCAACATTGTACTGTCAAACAACAAGGAAGTGGCTCAGGATAAATTTGCAAAGCTTAAAACGGAGGGAGCGAGTCTCTATTACGGAGCTTTCCAAGCATTACGAAATGTCACGTTAGATATGCCCAGTTGTGCTATTACTGCTATAATCGGTCCGTCAGGTTGCGGTAAGTCATCTCTACTTCGTCTCTTTAATCGCATGAATGACCTTATTCCCCAGGCTAGAGTGAGCGGGAACGTCGAACTCGATGGCATCCCCATCTACAACCCCAAAATCGACGTCGTAGAGATTAGGAGAAGGGTAGGAATGGTATTCCAGAAGCCCAATCCGTTCCCTATGTCGGTATTTGAGAATGTAGCTTTCGGGCCAAGGCGACACGGCATTAAGAGCCGATTTGAGCTCGCAGAAATAGTCGAAAAAAGCCTTCGTCATGCCGCGCTGTGGGAGGAGGTTAATGACAAGCTGGAGCAATCCGCTCTGGCTCTCTCTGGCGGACAACAGCAGAGGTTATGCATTGCCCGGGTATTAGCGGTAGAGCCAGAGGTTATCTTGATGGATGAGCCGTGTAGTGCGCTCGACCCAGTAGCCACTCTGAAAATCGAGGATTTGATGAGAAATCTGGCTGAAGATTACACTATTGTAATCGTCACCCACAATATGCAGCAAGCGGCACGGGTATCAGATATGGCTGCATTTATGATGATGGAAGAAGACAGAGCTGGGGTAGTGGTTGAATACGGACCAACCTCTCAGCTCTTCACTAACCCTAAAGACAAGCGGACCGAGGACTACATTACCGGTCGATTTGGCTAATGGTCGCAAGGAGGTTTTTACATGGAAATAAGGACAATTTTCCATAAGCGACTACGAGAGATTCAGGACGATATTCTGGCTATGGGCAGCATGGTAGAGAAGGCTATTAGTCGCTCCATCGAGGCTCTCAAGAACCGAGACTTGGCTCTTGCACATCAGATAATTGCTGATGACCAGAAGATAAACGAGAAGAGATTTAAGATAGAGGAAAAGTGCATCCAACTCATAGCTACCCAGCAGCCCATGGCCACTGACCTACGCATTATCATGAGTGTGCACAGTATCACATCTGAACTCGAGCGAATCGCTGACCATGCTGAAGGGATAGCTAAAATTGCAGTGATGATAGGAGATGAACCACCCCTGAAACCACTAGTTGACATACCTCGCATGGCAGACAAGACAAATGACATGTTACGGCGGAGCTTGGAGGCACTCGTTAATCGAGATGCAGGCGCAGCCAAAGAAATCATCGTCGAGGATGATGAAGTGGATAATCTCTACAATCAGGTTTTTCGAGAACTGCTCACTTTTATGCTTGAGGATCCTAAGACTATCACCCGGGCTACTCGGCTCATCTGGGTAGCTCACAACCTTGAGCGTAGTGCTGATAGGGTGACCAATATATGCGAGCGGGTAGTTTTTATCGTAACAGGTAAGATGGAAGAGATAGGAGCTTCAAAGTACTAAACAGACGGAGTTAAGCAACAAGGCGGTTTGTTCAATCCAGAGACAACATTAGTCCGCATTGTTGCTCCAGATTCTGTAGACTGATAATAAGCTGTTTGATACAATGCACATTAGAACACGAGTTACGTGATGCAATAACCAAATAGGGAGGACAAAAAGGTGTCTAGAAAAGTGAGGGGTGATAAAAGGGTCGGAAAACTGGAAAAAGACCTGGGGCTCCCGCCGGGAACGGTAAGAAACCCAAATGGAAGAGACACAAGATCTGACAAGAAGGTCGAAACGATTAGAAAAGAACGAAGTAAAAAACAGATATAACGCTTGTGGTATATAAAAGCTTATTTTGCTGCTCGATTGAACAGAAGCCTGGAATGTTTAAAATGAAACGAGGAGCTGCTGCAAGGCCGGAATAAGATGTTTCTTCTCAAATACGAGTTCGGGAACTGTCCAGACTGGCCCACCATTAGATATCTATTAGCTCAAAGTCAGCTAGGGATTAGGCAGCCGTCGGGACTATCCGAGGTCTGGGCTGTCTTAAGTTTTAACTGCGGCGGTTTCTCGGCGGGCCAGTTTCATGGCGTCGGTGGGGCATACGTACATACAAATGCCACAGCCGATGCAGCGGTTGGCGTCACGCACCGGTAGGTCACCTTCCATTTTCAAAGCTTTCATCCAGCACCTGTCGATGCAGGCAGCGCAACCAACGCAGGCTTCATCCTCTATCGTGACAATCCAGTTAGCGATAACGGCGTGACTGGGTGAAGGAGAGCGACTGACGCCCCTTAATATGAAGCAGTGACAGCCACAGCAGTTACAGAGGAGGTCGATATATCTGTCGTCACTGTTGGCATAGGTGTGTACGAGGCCGGCTTCCTCTGCTTTTTCTATGCTCTGCCTGGCTTCCTCCTTGGAAAGGAGACGAACAAATCCATGGCTGTTGGCGAATTCTGCCGATGGTCCGAAAATCATGCACAGGTTACTCTTAGGTTTGTCACAGGGCCTGTCCAGCAGGTCGCCCTGATGCCGGCAGACGCAAGTTCCCGCGGCGATATACTCCGTTGTATCTATAAGTTTCATTACCTCGTCATAAGGTAGAATCGTGGCGAGGTTGAAGGCCTCCTTCTCCACAGAGACTTTTCTAGCCGCAGACGTGTCAACGCTGACAACCGAGGGTGGTGATGTCATCATTATATTTTTCAGAGCCTTGGCATAGTTTTTCAGGAGCTGCGCTAAACGCTTGGTACGCTCGTCTACTCGGCCATGCATGAACTGTAATTCGAGGATGCCCGGTACGAGGGGCATGAACTCATAATATTTTTTGCCGTCGCTTTCTTTAGCCCGCACCAGGCCTTTGTCCGCCATTTCCTCGAGTTGCTTTTTCAGGTGGCCGGCATCAGCTCCCTTCATCTTGCCCGCCAGTTCCTCAGCCGTTACCGGATTGAGGGGCATGTTGGAGGCAATCTCTGCCTGCTCTGGAGTGCAAAGCTCTTTAGCGAAGGAATAGAACTCGTCACAGGGTATTGAGGGATATGTTACGCTGCGGGCATTGAGCGCATCAGCCAGTTTCTTATAGGTCTCCTGTGTCATGTTTACCTTTCCTCCTTTAATGTTTTGTGCTCATATAATTTGTGCACAATCTTTTTGCCTGCATTATATATCAGAGGAATAGGTGAGTCAAGATGGCGTGATGAAGGTTGTTTGTTAAAGTAGTTGCGAGGCTTTAGCCTCGCTACAGCAAGGCGACCCTAAAGGGTCGCAACTATTATTTAAAAGTTGCTGTTGAGCCGTTATAACTCGGTAAACCTCTCTCAATCGGGATATAGAAAAATCCTCGCGTCTAGTCGATTCGCATGAACATCTTTTTGGGGGCTCCGCATATAGGGCACTTCTCAGGAGCTTCGCCCTCGACGGTATTGCCGCAATACTGGCAGACGTAGATGGGCTTCTCGGCCATAGCCTGGCTCTTTTCCAGCATGCTGAGTGCAGTCTGATATAGGCGGTGATGAATCTGCTCAACTTTGTTTGCCAGGTCGAAGCTATCCTTCGCCTTCTCCTCACCTTCGGCCTCGGCCTGTTTCATGAAGGCAGGATACATCTCGGTAAACTCGTAATGCTCACCGCCAATCGCATCTTTCAGGTTGTCCTTGGTCGACTTTATACCCTGCATCACCTTCAGGTGGTTACGGGCATGGACTGTCTCGGCATCTGATGCGGCGCGGAACAGCCTGGCTATCTGTTTGTGTCCCTCCTCTTCGGCTTTCTCGGCGAAATACAGGTACTTGCGGCTGGCCTGGCTCTCACCGCCAAAAGCGGCTTGCAAGTTTTCACTAGTTTTGCTCACAATTCCCCTCCTGACAGGTTAATTAACTATATTTTAATTGAAATCACATTCTAAGTGAAGCCAATGATGTTACTATGAGCGGGCTCTAGTATTGTTTCTGTACCCTATTCCTCTCTTGCGTCGAAATCATAAAGTGGTGCATCGAAGGGAGTAGATTCGCCTTACGCCTGCAGGAGTAGGGTCAATCACATAGATTATACCACCACGTTCCTTTGGATAACACCGGCTAGGAAGCACGGGAAGCCGTGTTGCGTCAAAATAAACTGTTACCAAACTGGGCATGGTTGCGTCATAAATTGTGTTACCGAAGCCTGATTAGTTTTGCCCTTCTTTTGTTGATTAGTGGGACGCTCTGC
>VGNX01000051.1 GCA_016865855.1 Chloroflexota bacterium
CGTTGGAGCAAGAACCAATCAGATTGGAATTCTTAGAGGAAGCTCTGGTTGCTTAAAGGTTGACTGAAATGACAGAAGGGTATAGGATATGGCTAGATCGAATTTCCACCAGTTACGTGACGCTGCCCCTGGTTATTGAAATACCGGTTAAAATACTGGCGAAATGCCTTAACCTCACCCACAAACATCTCACAATAAGACCACAGAACAGCGTCAAACAGACCAAGTGGAATCGCGGCTTTGTGCAACAGTGGCTCCAGGCTATCTTTGGATAAGCTATAGTAGCTCAAGAATTCTTTAACCCACCGATCTACCTTTATAGCCTCACCTCCCATATTCCGAATTATGAAGTGAGCGGTCACTTCTTTCAAATAGGGAATTTTTCTGTTGGCGAGTCGCTGTATGTCAGATTTATCCAGCAAAATACTCTCAGTCTTACCACCGAAAAATTCATCTCGGAATGCCCGTTCCGTTGGATATTTGGCCAGCTCTCTAGCAATCGAGAAAAGTGAGTTCCACCTGCCAACTGCACCCCGAGGAACTGGACGATGGTGTGGACGGCCGCGCGAAGTTATCCAACCATGTAAGCTCTCCATAAATTGTGTCTGCTGGCTTTCGTTCCATGCTGCAATTTCTTGAAAGTCCCAAGTAAAACCTCTTTTTAGTACACGGTTGAGGAAGGATTCAGTAGCCACCCGGCTTTTTCCTGCTACCCATATTGCCCACACGGTTTCTCTAAAAAAGACATCTCGAGTAATAGTACGAGCGCGTTCTCTATATGTTTTAATGTCAGTATTAGACTCCCCACCAATGTCTTCAAACATTCGGTCAAAAATACGCTTTAGTTGATCGTGAGTTATGTTCACATTTGACATAGTAACTAATAATGGGACCCTGTAATTTGCAGGCAAGCGCCAGCACTGTATTCTTCCGTTAAAAGAAAGCGTTGCGCCATGTTAAATTTATGCTCTTTCTTCAGTTATTGTTAATTTAGTTTCGTATTATACGTTCGCAACAAATTTGCATCAACCCTGTAGATAAAGTCAGAGGTTGACTTTCTGACGTTCTGTTCAATTCACAACACGGTGTAGCACCAAACAATCAAAGGCACACCATTCAAAATCGGTAAAGAAATAGTGCATATCGAGCGCTTATAGAGCCAATGCCAAATTCAGATATAGCTGTGCAGCTTGCACCACCTGCTGGAAGGGGACTGATTCTTCCGGTGCGTGGGCTGCTTCTAGCCGACCAGGTCCCAAGATGATGGGGTCAACACCGGCAGCCCAGAGCACGCTTCCATCGGAATGGCTCCTGAAGTCTTGAGGTTCCCAGGGGAGAGACATCTTTCTATATGTTTCCTTCAGCTTATTTATCAACGGCCGCTCTTCGGAAATCCGGTAGCCGGCATGTGTATCCTCGAATTTGAGTCGGGCGTTTAAGCCGTTGATGCTGGCACCGGCTGTCTTGACTAATTGCTCCAGCTCTGTTTTAAGTACGTCGAGCCTGGAGTTAGGCGGCAGGTGCAGATCCAGCCATGCCTCGCAGGCGTCCGGCACGACGAAGCCTCCGGGGAAGCCTGAGAGTTCCCTGATGTTGTAAACCAGTCCGTGTGGTGCTGAACTGGCGTACTCCGTGATTTGCAGCAGCAGCTTGAGCATGGTTTCAATAGCATTTTGTCCCAGCTCCGGCATGGAGGAGTGGACTTTTTTCCCCTCGGTGCGCAGCAGAATCTCAAGGTAACCGTAGTGGCCGAGACAGGGTGTCAGGCTGGTAGGCTCGCCAATCACCGCCCAGGGGAAACTGTATTCCTGAATCAACGCCTTGGCACCGCTGCTGTCTTCCTCTTCGCCAACCACTAAAGCTAGACCTACTGGCGGGGAAGCTTTTTTCCTGCTAGCTAAGACGGTGAATGTCTCCATCATGGCGGCGCAGCCAGCTTTCATATCGGCAGTTCCCAGGCCAAAGATAGTGTCATCTTCCTCGTGGAAGCCGAAAACTTCGAGGTCGTGGGCAGTAACAGTATCCAGATGACCTACAAAGCAAAGGTCTACCTCATCTCTCCCCTCTGGAAACGCTATCAGATTAAAGCGGTTCTCATCGACTTCTTGTTTGCTTACCGCCAGGCCATGCTTCTTGAGGTATTGCTCGGCAAACTCGATAACTTCCTCTTCTTTGCCTGATGGGCTGTATATGTCCACCAGGTCCTTGAGAAGCTTTTTCAGCCTCTCAGGTTTTACATTCATTGACTGACTAGAACTTAACTTCATGTGCCCTGCTCGTGATTTACGTGATTGTTGATGAGTTCTCAGGTCTGGCGGCTTTCGTGTTCGGTCGGCGGATTGTTTTAGCTAGCCAAACGTGTTGGCTGCTTAGGGAGAAGCCCATTGCCTCGAAGAAGGCAATAGCTGCCTCATTGTCAGCGTCGGTATCAGCTATAATCATCCTGACTCCATTTCTCCGTAGCCTCTGTTCTAGCTTCCTATACAAGCGAATGCCCAAGTTGGTTCTCTGGAAAGCTTCATCTACCCCTATCCAGCTCAGGTATCCGTATTTCTTCCAGGCGGTGCCTTCCTTTTCAATGGTGGTACCTAGTACGAAGCCGACAATTTCCCCATCCGGTTCGGTCTCGGCAACCAGGCAATAATCGGGATCGGAGGTGAAATAATCTGTTACCTCATATTGATCCCATGTCCGGTAGAGGATAGGGAACTCTTCGCTGGTGAAAAGCTGCTCTCCTAGATGATAGACAGAGCTAATGTCATCTATCTCCATCTGGCGGATGTTTGTTTCGACTTTCTTCCTTTTAGCCTTTTCCGATGGCATTTATCCCTCCATGTTCGTTTCAAGGTGTAGATTGAATTCTCTATTGCTTCTGTTTCGTGATGCTCAGTGCTAGCTCCGAGTTGGTTCTTTATTATATTGCAGCGATAGCCACAAGTCCATTTGATGTGTGGGCTTAAGGTCCATTGCTTGATGTCACAAATGCCCGGCGCGTTTCAGTTCTTTCTTGACGGCCTCGCCCACTGAAAATAGGGACTTCCCTTCAACGAATCTATCAGAAAGGGCATAAGCCTGCCTTTCGAATATGACACTGTGATATTGGTAACCGCCCTGCATCAGACTATCAGCATACAACTCGATATGTTTCCTTAAGCCCAAAATGTCGATTTGGACTACATGTACCAGCTCATGAAATAAGGTTGAAATTGCAGAAGGGGGATTAGACCAAGGCTCCTTACGAATAAGGATACATTCTACCAGAGTAAGGCCGACGGCTGTACTGAAATCTAGGGGAATGGGTACACCTGAGTTTGCAAAGTCATCATAAAACTCCGGGTTCGAAATTCGCTGGACGCTGGCTACTTGAGCCTTATCGAGTATCTTCTTCTCGAAGTATCCGCCTAATTGTGATTTTTCCTCGCTTGATAGTGGCCGAGCGCTAGCTAGATGAACTCTCTGCCGTTCATAAATCCACTCTTCAAATTTCTTTAGTAAATATGGCTGTAGCCGCTCTAATTCCGTAATTTGATTCCTTTTTATTGATATCCAGTAAACTTAATAGAACTTTGTGCTCAGCATCTCTGTGTCGCCCATGTAGTAATCGAGATTCAGAGGCGTGGCAGAACGAAATATTAGTTGTAACCTCCTTCTCAGACTGGATTAATCATACCGCAGTGTGGGCACCTGATTTCAGACCATTTGAAGCTGGGTGGTACCCTCAGCTTGGTGCCGCAGGCACAGGTTATCGTTTTGTAGTCGCTGAGGTTCCACAATAAGTTCGAGGTCTCTCGAGCCCTTGGACCTCTTCAAGTTTTTCTGGTGCCTCTGGTTGTGCTGCTCGCAGAGCGACAGTCCCGGCAGCTGTTGCGGCAGCGGTGGAAATTGGTCCCTCACTGGCATGTACTCCTCCAAGTTCGTTTGGGGGCATAGTTACCTAATCCACCCAGAAGTTTGTGGCCAAGCTGCGGCGTTCGTTCCAGAGTTCGTTTTTGCGGATGAAAGCATCTACCCCGGTGCCTCTGTCCGCATCCTCTATTTCCTGCCAACCGCTAATTGCTCCAATCAGCGCCCCAGACAATGCCTCGAAACCCTGCGCCGTGTAAAGGTCGCATTCCACACCGCGGTTGATTATGAACTTCAATTGTCGCAGCCCCTGCTGGTGTTTGGTACGCAATAATTCCAGCAAACTGTCCATTTCAGCATCGAGTTGGTCATTAGGTACAACCCGATTCCAAAGTCCTAATTCCACGGCCCTGCGGGCATGATGGAGCGCACCTAGCATATTGATCTCTTTTGTCATGCGCCGGCCGATTAGGCGAGCCAAGCGTGTAGTTCCACCCCACCCGGGTGTAATCCCCACGTCCACCTCAGGCATTCCCCATCTGGCGCGTTCTGTGGCGATGACGAAATCGCAAGCCATGGTGATCTCGAGGCCACCACCGACGGCGTACCCATCCACGGCAGCGATGGTTATTTTGTCCAATTCTTCAAGTTGGTTGGCCATATTTTGATAGTATCGCACACGGCGCATGACTTCATTTGCATTGCCCCACTGAGGCATCTCTGTAATGTCATCGCCAACGCAGAAGTTGTTGCCGGCACCTTTTATCACCAGAAATTTCAATGTGGTGGATTTGCGCACCATTTCTATGGTACTTACCATCTCATCCGAAAGGTTCATACTTAATGCATTATAGGCTTTAGGCCGATTCAGCGTAATCCAGGCTACCTGATCTTTTTCAGCGTACAGCAAGTCCTTGAATTCCATTGCTTTCCTCCTTTTAAACCGGGTTAATCATACCGCAGTGTGGGCACCTGATTGCGGGCTCCTTGAAACTGGGTGGTAACCGTAACTTGGTGCCGCAGGCACAGGTTATCGTTTTGTAGTCGCTGAGGTTCCACAATAAGTTCGAGGTCTCTCGAACCCGTTGGACTTCTTCTAGTTTTTCTGGTGCCTCTGGTTGTGCTGCTCGCAGAGCGACAGTCCCGGCAGCTGTTGCGGCAGCGGTGGGGATTAATACCTTGCTGGTATTGCGAACCTGCCGATAAGCCAGAGCATAGTCAGAAAAAGAAGCACCAGCCATGGAGCGCAGTATGTGTATTCGCTCGGATATTGGTGGGTGGGTGCTGGTGAGGTTCTCGGCAGCCATACCTTGCTTTCGAAATGGATTGACGATAAACATCGGCGCTGTGGCTTTATTGGCTGATTTTAGCTCCTCGGTTGAGGCTGCTAATTTTTCTAAGGCTGAGGCTAACCCCTCTGGATATCTGGTGTACAGGGCTGATGAGGCATCAGCTAGGTACTCTCTTCTCCTGGAAATAGCGAAGTAAATGAGTTGAGCCATGATTGGAGCCAGTATCATCAAGGCGATAGCCACAACGATGATGATAATCTGACCTGCGCCGCCTCCTGAAGAGGAGCTTCTTCTGGTCCTGCCCATGCCGCCGAAAAGCATGAATCTTGAGGCGTGCCAGGCTAGAATGACTATGGTGCCGAGAAGAATGCTGCACATTGCCATCAATAGCACATCCCGGTTCTTGATGTGAGCCATTTCATGCCCGACTACTCCCTGAAGCTCATCTCGGTTGAGTTTAGATAGTAGCCCTGCAGTCACGGCTACGGTAGCCTTATTTGAGTCTCGGCCGGTGGCAAAGGCGTTCAGTGCCGGGTCGTCCATGATGTATATGTCTGGCATTCTTTCCAGCCCTGAGGCGATCTTCATTTCTTCAACTACGTTGTAGAGGCGGGGGTGATCATCAGGGCCAATTTTTCTCGCTCCTGTCACGGCCAACAGGATGCTATCCCCTTGAAAATAGGCGACAAAATTCATTATTACCCATAATATAAGGGCGATGATTAGACCGCCTGTGCCGCTATCGAAGAAATATAAGCCCAGGAAATAGCCGAGCAGGAGCAGCAATACTCCCATCCAAACTACGAGCATCGCCGACCTGGTCTGGTTAGACCTGATTTGTTCCCACATAAGAATGAGCACGAAATCCCAGGCATAAAATCCCGGATGCTATTGTTCGGGGATTTGCATTTGGGATTTCTCCTGTATTGATTAAGTGAAGCTGACTTTCGGCGCTTCTTTCTCGGCGGCTACGGTGACCTCGAAGAACTCACTCGCCCTGAAGCCAGCCATGCCGGCTACGATGTTAGACGGAAACATCTGCGTCTTGTTGTTGTAGTGCAGCACTGAATCGTTGTAGAACTGGCGGGAGAAGCTTATCTTGTTCTCGGTTGAGGTCAGCTCTTCCTGTAGAGCCAGGAAATTCTGGCTGGCTTTGAGGTCGGGGTATCTTTCAGCCACTGCCAGCAGCCGATTCAGGGCAGAGCTTAGCTCTCCCTCAACCTTACCTCGCTCGCCTGCCCCGGCGGATGATAGCTGCTGGGCGAGGTTGCGGGCTTTGGTTACGGCTTCGAGCGTTTCCCGCTCGTGCTTCATATAGCCCTTGACGGTTTCGATAAGATTTGGAATAAGGTCATATCGCCTTTTTAGCTGGACATCGATTTGCGCCCAGGCGTTTTTTACCTGGTTGCGCAGCCTGACCAGGCTGTTGTAGATGGCGACGAATGCGATAATAATAATGACTATTATGCCGATGACAATCCAGACTGCTGTCATGAGTAACCCTCCTTAATGTTTGCTCATCTTTTTATTATGTGCTTTTATGGTTGCAGCTAAGCCTCAGCCTCGAATGTTTCTCCCAGGAAACTTATCACCTGTTGTTGAGCGTCCTGCCGTGCTGGTTTTTTCCCGGTTAGCTGTTTCAGCAATTGAGCTACCTCACCGCCATCGAACCAAAGCCCATGTTTTTGCGGGCAAACGTCTATGAATAACTCGGGATGCTTGCCGATGTTTGTTTTTTTCATTTTCTTATTGCAGATGGGACATTTTCGCTTTTTTCCCGATGACTCGACTTCCGGCGATTTTACTATATCGTCGAGCAGCAGGTTCTGGCTGTCAAGGTTCAGGGACTTCAACAACAGCTCGAGCTCAGCAGAATCGAACCATACGCCGTGGCAGTCGTTGCAATGGTCGAGTTCGATGTCATGATATTCGACAACTATCATATCGCTCTTACAGGTGGGGCATATCATTGCATTACACCTCACAGACTGTCAATAGTGTAGATTGCTTGCCGAGTTGTGTCAAGGACTTTGCTTGATACACTGGCACTTTTTCCATACAGTGTGGTAATATCTGATTGAAGCGGAGGGAGACATGACACCAGAATATGAAATAAACAAATTAGCTAAAGAAGAGGCATGGCGGATGTTCCGGATAATCGGAGAATTGGTGGAGGGATTTGATAAGCTTTCAGGTATAGAACCAGCAGTAACTATATACGGCTCAGCTCGACTTAAGCCAGATGATGAACTCTATGCAAAGACAGAGGAGATAGCCCGTCGGCTTGGTGAATTGGGCTTTTCAATTATAAGTGGTGGCGGGCCCGGTGTTATGGAAGCGGCCAACAAAGGCGCTCTCGAAGCTGGAGTTGCCTCAATCGGATTGAATATAGACCTGCCTGAGGAGCAGATTTGCAATCCTTATACCACCAAGGCGATAACGTTCAAGCATTTCTTTGCCAGGAAAGTCATGCTGGTGAAGTACGCTACTGCTTTTGTCATAATGCCGGGTGGAATGGGAACGCTTGACGAATTAAGCGAGGTGCTGACATTGATGCAGACCGGCAAGATAAAACCTTTCCCCGTGGTGCTTTTTGATAGTAAATACTGGAATGGGTTCCTTGACTGGCTGCGGAACGAAACTTTAGCCAGGGGGTTCGTCTCTGAGGATGATTTCGACTTACTAAGAGTCTGCGACACGCCTGATGAAGTGGTTGACACAGTTCAGCAGTGGTATATAAAGCATCAAATTGTAGGCAGGAGAGCGGTGTCTCAAACGGGTCTGGGTTAGGCTCTAATCGAGTAGAAACTCCTCCCGATATTCAGGTACAGCCACCTTCCATCCCATCTTGCCTCTGACCAAGCCGGCGAAATGC
Organism: Chloroflexota bacterium; assembly: GCA_016865855.1. Taxonomy (GTDB): domain Bacteria; phylum Chloroflexota; class Dehalococcoidia; order GIF9; family UBA5629; genus 9FT-COMBO-48-23. The sequence continues at coordinate 8,011 of VGNX01000051.1, forward strand.
TGTGATATGCTTGATTCGCCATGGGTTACGAAGAGGCGTCTGGGAGGATTGCGTAGACTTGACAGCCAGTTGAGAAGTTCATCCCTGTCGGCATGTGCCGAGAAGCCGTTTATCTGTACTATTTTGGCTTTAACGGGATAGTGCTGCCCCAGTATCCTGACTTTTTTGGCGCCGTTAACTATTTCCCTGCCTAAAGTTCCTGCTGCCTGATATCCGACGAAGAGTATGGTGCTCTCCTTCCTTGAGATGTTGGTTACCAGATGGTGTTTTATCCTGCCGCCGGTACACATACCGGAGCCGGCGATTACAATAATGGTACCTTTTATCCGATTTATCGCCTTTGACTCCTCAGCCGTTCTTACCAGATGTAAGCCGCGGAAGTCAAAGGGTGACTTTTTCTGGCGCATAAGCTTGACCATCTCTTTATCGAACAGGTCAGGGTGATGTTTGAACACTCCCGTGATGCTAACTGCCATAGGGCTGTCAATGAAAACCATCAGGTGCGGGATGCGGTCTTCGATAAGGAAATTGTTGAGGTAGTACAATATCTCCTGAGACCGCTCCAGGGCGAAGCTGGGAATGATTATATTCCCCTTGGATTTCACGGTTGTGTTTATGACATCGGCCAGCTTGTTGGCTGTGTCTTTTAAAGGCTCAAGCAACCTGTCACCATACGTAGACTCCGCGATGACGTAGTCCGCTTCTTCGAACAGTGTGGGGTCACGGAGTATAGGCTTATTACGGCGACCAATATCTCCGGAGAAAAGAATTGTCCTGTGCTCCCCGTTTTGCTGTATCCTGACCTTTATCATCGATGAGCCCAGCACGTGACCTGCATCATAGAAGGTGGCTTCAATACCTTCATCTATACTGACGGTTTTTCCGTATTTGGCAGGAGAGAAAAGTGGAAAGGAAGCTCTGGCGTCATCCATCGTGTACATAGGAACTTCTGGATAGGGGCCTTTTCTCCTCTCTTTTTGGTGTCTCTTTTTCTTAAACACCGCGTCCTCTTGCTGGATTTTTGCTGAATCGAGGAGCATGATTTCTGCGATTTCAGTGGTGGCAGCCGAGCAGTAAATGGTGCCGCGGAAACCTTCGTTAACCAGCTTGGGCAAAAGTCCGCTATGGTCGAGGTGGGCATGGGTTAGAAGGACGCAATCCAGAGTTTCAGGTGGAATGGCAAAAGGTTTCCAGTTCCGTCCTTTGAATTCTCTCTCCTGGTAAAGCCCGCAGTCTATCAGGAACCTGAAGTTGCCAGTCTCGATGAGGTAGCATGAGCCGGTGACGCTCTGAGCAGCACCGAGAAAAGCTAGCTTAATTTGCATACTTTGAGATGATAACAAAAGCGGATGGATTAGGCAAAGTCTTGGTACAGCACCTTGTATTGTCGGAAATTACTGCTATAATTAATCAAACGAGGAGGGGAGCATGGGGCCTGATTTGTGGTTGCTTTACCGGCAAATGCTACGCAGTCGGCGGTTTGAAGAGGCGGTCACGGATTTGTGGGAGAAGGGGAAGATCTCTGGGGAGATGCACCTCGGTGTCGGAGAAGAATCTATCGCTGCCGGTATAGTGGCGCACCTTAAGGATGGAGATGCCATGGCCCTTGACCATCGCGGCACGCCGCCATTGGTGGTACGTGGCGTAGACTTGGTACTTATTCTTAAAGAGTTTCTGGGTCGTGCTGATGGTCTCTGTTGTGGTATGGGTGGGCACATGCATCTCTTTTCTCACGAACATTTTGCGGCATCTTCAGGTATCGTAGGTTCAGCAGGTCCCGTAGCTGCTGGTTTTGCCTTAGCTGCCCAGCATCTCCGTCCAGGGAATATAGCTGTGGCTTTTTTCGGAGACGGAGCTATGAACCAGGGCATGCTTTTGGAATCCTTTAACCTTGCCGTCGCTTGGAAGCTGCCCGTGCTCTTTGTCTGCAAAGACAACGAATGGGCAATTACCACCCGTTCCCAGCATGTAACAGGTGGAAACTTGCTTGACCGTGCCAAGGGCTTCGGCATGCCGGCGCTTGAGGTGGATGGGACAGATGTGGAGGCGGTATGGAATGCAGCGAGGCAGGGAGTTGAAAAGGCACGTAAAAATAACGGTCCTACCTTTCTTTTGGCTCACTGCATCAGGCCTGAAGGGCACTTCTTGGGTTACACGCCATTACGGAAATCTCTAGAATCGATGGTGGGAATGGTCGGACCGCTACTGCGCTCCTTACCGGCAAGGAAAGGGGCATCCCCGGGTGAGCGTATTGCCAGTCTTGGCTCAATAACGTCTCTGATTGGTCGAACGGTGGCTGAGAAGTACAGTAAGCGCCGTGATCCTATTTACCGTGTTAGGCAGAGGTTAAAAGCAGACAAATCTCGCCTCAATGAAATTGAGAAAGAGGTAGCGAAGGAAATCCAACAGGCGGTGGGTATTGCATTGTCATAGCTACAATGGGGGAGATAGATAATGAAAACGATGACCTTTGCCGATGCCATAGATGATGCGCTGGCCCAGGCTATGGCTGATGATCCTAGGATTGTAGTCTTTGGCGAGGATGTTCATGGGCTGCGCACTAGCCTCTTTGTGCGCTTCGGGGAAAAGAGAGTTCGTCCTGCTCCCATCAGTGAGGCTGCATTTGTCGGGGCTGCAGTGGGGGCTGCCATGGCGGGCCTGCGACCGGTGGTAGAGGTGATGATGGTGGACTTCATTGGGGTGGCTGTGGATGCACTGCTCAACCATGCAGCTAAGTTGGAAGCGTTCTCCGGTGGTAAATGGAAGGTTCCCATGGTCGTCCGGGCTCCGTGTGGTGGTGGCTATGGTGATGGTGGACAACATGAGCAGAGCCTGTGGGCCTGGCTGGCACACATTCCCGGCTTGACTGTAGTAGTACCGTCAAATCCTGCAGATGCCGGCGGATTGATGCTCTCGGCCATTGAACATGAAGGGCCGGTGGTCTATCTGGAGCACAAGCTTCTTGCCAGCAACATGCTGGACTTCTTAGGTTCGGGTGGTCGCAAAACTGTGCAGTATGACGTGCCGGCGGAAGGCACCAGCGGTCCTGTTCCTGACAAATGGATGCCTGCGCCGCTGGGGAAGGCAGCTATGCGGCGTGAAGGCAAAGACATTACGCTGGTGAGCTTAGCTGTGGGCGTTCACCGCTGTCTGGAGGCGTCAGCGATACTCAAAAAGAAACGTATCTCTGCCGGTGTGCTGGACTTAAGAACCGTTTCGCCGTTAGACAAGGAGGCGCTGTGTCAGGCTGTCTCCAGAAGCGGACGTCTGTTGGTTGTGGACGAGGACTACAGAGACTTCGGGCTCTCAGGAGAGCTTGCCGCAGTCGTATTGGAGGCAGGGATACCAGTGCAATATGGCCGAGTCTGCACTGAAGAAACGATACCATATTGCCGGGAGCTTGAAGACCAAGTTCTACCTGGCACCAAGCGTATCGTGGATGCAGCGCTTAAGCTTATGGAGCGGTAGTGAGCAAGGGAAATCGCAGGACTCAATAAGAGTTAAAGGACGCGATTTTGTCTATTGGTTCCCTGTCATGCTCTGCGCTTAGTTTTGCCGGGTCGTAATAGCCTAAGGCTATTAGAATATCTATCTTTTTCTGCTGCGGGACGTTTAATAATGCCTTGACTGCCCCTTCGTCAAACCAGCCTATCCAGCAGGTTCCCAGGTCTAGGTCTACAGCCTGAAGTATAAAATGCTCACAGGCTATTCCTAGGTCTATAAGGTGGTATTCCGTGCCGCGGAACATCCCGCCAATTCTAGCTAGAAATTTAGACTTTTCAGAGACGACAGCAACTATAACTGGTGCCGTTTTGCAGAAGGAGTTTGCCGAGTAAATGCCGCTGAATGCGGCATCGCAGAGCTTGTTCTTCAATTGCCTGTCATCAACGACTATAAACTTCCATGGTTGTGAATTGCAGGCAGAGGGGGATATCCTCGCTGCCTCGAGGCACATCATTATCTTTTCCCGCTCCACAGGTTTATCTATGAAATCCCTGATGCTTTTTCTCTGTTTCAGTACGTCTAGAAGAGCCATGATTTTCCTCCCCTCTCGATTTCACCAGCTGAAATGCGCTGGGCTAATCCTAATTTTACCACATGTACTTGTGAGATTCTGCGCTATGCTCAGAATGACATGGGAAAAGGCTATTCTTCAGGGTACACATGAGGGTACACATGTGAAAGGGCTGATGGTCGCAATGATGGAGAGGAGTTGCTAAACAGCCTCTATGCTGTCAGCTCGTGTTGCGTCAAAATAAACTGTTACCAAACTGGGCATGGTTGCGTCATAAATTGTGTTACCGAAGCCTGATTAGTTTTGCCCTTCTTTTGTTGATTAGTGGGACGCTCTGCCAAATCCCATAGACA
>VGNX01000052.1 GCA_016865855.1 Chloroflexota bacterium
TCTATAGAGCCGACAATCAGAAGTAATTGCCCCACCCGACCGTCCTGTACGCGCTCCAATCCAGATCTTGTTCTATCTTCTCCAATGCCGCCTGAACATCCGCCCGGGTCACATGGCCACGCTTAGCATCCATGGCTAAGAAGATTCTGAACCTCAACACATGTATATGTAAAATCGGAGTTAGTCAGGATATAGTCTGCATCACTACCTATCCGGCAGTATCTCCGCTATTTAGTTCCGCGAGTTACGACTGGGGCTCACAATCTAGCTTTCTTTCGATACACCATCTTCAAAGCCAGCTCTTCGCATCTTAGCATATGTTTTTCTATCGAACATCATAATTGTCGCTCCTTTAGGACCAATTGACCACCCTTCACTGTCAAATAGCTGCTGATTTCATATCCTTGTGCTATTTGGTTAGGAGGAAAGCAATTTCAATGTTCGTATAGCCTTTGAATACATCATCAGGCTTAATGTTAATAGCTGCAAACCCTCTGCCGATTTTTACGCTTGAGATTTTAGTGTTCTCCTCTTCCGTTTCCATTGCCTGTAATGACCAACCATCTGAAGACATCCGGCCGGCGTAAAAGTCGGCCACTTCCGGAATTCCTGCATGAGCGAGGTATTCGAGAGTTAAACCTTGAGGAGTGGATTCATAGCTAATCCTTGTGGCACCCGGATATCGGGGTATATCTGCGATGTCTTCGCCAGCAACGTCCTCTCCGAGCAATTCCGCCTTTTTCATTTCTTCCGGCGGCGCTTTTGAAATCAACAAGTGCGCAACAATGTTTGGATCACGCCCCATCACCATAACTACCGCTTGCTGACTGTCTTTCTTAAACGTTGCAAAAATGGAGTCTTCCTGACAGTTATCTCCTACATGGCTCCATCCTGTTTGTTCCAGGCAACTCTTAAAGTCTGTTAGAGCCTTTTCCAGCGTACCCGTTCCCTGATAGACAGCACATGACGCCCCTTCCTTTAATTTCAAATCATCAACCTTCTTCCATTCCACAGGCAATTGCTTCAAGTCGATGCCGGGTTTTTGCAAGAAATAATAAGCCCCAACTGCGGCTACGACCAAGATGCATACGGCCACTACCGCAGCGATGATTTTCCTTTTACCAGTCATCTTACCTCTATCCGCCTTTGACCTATATTGAATTTATGCTAAGGTTCATTGAGCGGTAATCATGATCAAGCCGGAATCGCCATAATCCAGATTTTCGCCTTTGGCACCTACGGCAAAGACTCTCACCAAGGCAGTATTCGATAGCATTTGCGGTACGACCCAAGAATAGGTGCCGTCATTGGTTTCTTTTTCGGCAACGGTATAGAAGGACTTGCCTCCATCGGTGCTGAAGTAAATATTCACATAGGCTATGCCTTCGCCGGTGGTGTGCCAGGTGATAGTCTGCGCCGTACCCATGCGCCAGATTTCGCCCTCCTTGGGAGAAGTAACTGAAACGGTCACCGGTGTCGGGGTTGTTGGCTTGGATGCCGGGCTTATAGTAAAAATCCCCGATTCGCCATGGGCCAGGTTTTCACCTTTGGCACCTAAGGCAAAGACCCTCACCAGCACAGCGCTTGAAGGCGTGTCAGGCACAATCCAGGAATAGATGCCATCATTGGCTTCTTTTTCAGCAACAGTGTAGAATGACTTGCCCGCGTCGGTGCTGTAATAAATGTTGACATAGGCTATGCTTTCGCCGGTGGTATGCCAGGATATGGTACGGGCTGTGCCAGCAAGCCATGTTTCACCCGCCTTCGGAGAGCTGACAGTGACCTTTCTCTCAATAACGGGAGCAACAATAACAAAATTTCTGTCCGATTCATCGGCGGAGACAATCTGGCCATCTTGATTTCGCCCGGTAACCTTTACCCGGCAGGTGGTGGAAGGGGTATCGGGTATGATCCAGGTATAAGCTCCAACATTCGTTACGTTCCGGGCAATCGAAATCCAATTTATCCCCCCATTAATGCTGTAGTCAATATCGACGGTGACCATCCCGGTACCGGTGGTACCCCAATTAATGCCGGTATCAGCACCGATGGTAAAGGTCTCCCCACCGTTAGGGGCAGTAATTCGCAACGTTGGAGCGGGTATTACTACCGGAGGCACTAGAGAAATAGCAAGGCCCGTGGTAAAGGAGGTGCGCTCGCTCCACTCCGACCAGGCACCAAGGGCGTCCTGGTATCTTACCCGCCAGAAGTAGCGTGTGTTGCCATCGAGGTCAGTTCTCACCCGGTGGCTTGTGGTGCCTTCTGAAACTTGGCGGTAGACGTTCAATAATTGCGGTCTGCCGAGCACTTCTCCAGGCCAATCAATTTCCCACTCCGAGGCAGTGTGCGCATGCCTCTCCGGATCGGAGTAGTCCGATGCGGTAAGAAGTGGCCTGACTGGCTCACCGGTAGCTTCATTGGCGGGCGAATGGTTTACGGGCCTTTGAGGAGGCCTATCGGTAATAAAAAGCGTCGCGCGGCTCCAGTCGGACCACAGACCCGTGCTGTCCTGATACCTTACCTGCCACTTATAAAGGATCCCGGGAGACAGGGGAGAAATTACTTCCTGCAAAGTACGGGGACCACCATAAGTATGAAATACGACGGCATCGGAACCGTCCATGATCTTCCATTCCGAGTTCATTTGAGGGCTGAGGTCGGGATCTACGTATGAGGTAGCGTACAGAATCGGCGTTAGAGTCACCCCGGTGACCATGCCCTCTATAGTGCCGGGGAAGATATTTCTGGGTCTCTGTGGCGGCTGTGGCACCGGATCGCGTGCCGGGACGTAACAATAGTCCACGGTGAATTCAATGCCACCGCGACCGCCGCGAGAAAGGCTCCGACTACGGTCGGTACCAATTGATGTTATTCGCTCACCGAGACGCCCGATATTAACCCACTCGCTCCCAGTCCAGCGGCGGAGATCACCGGTACGCAGGTTTGCCTGAAGATGCAGCCGGCGGTTATCATTGGGATCAATATCAAGGCTGTGCGGTCTGTACAAGGAACTCGGCCAACCACTCACGCTTGTTGTCCAAGCGTCAATATCGTCATCATCCCAGAGGCCGAGAATCATCTCAACCACTTCGCTGTTCTTGATAACTTCAGAGGTATAAGGGAATGTCCATACGTCATATCCGAGATAAGCACCGGGCCGGACCTCATCCTCATCGCCAAAATAGCCCGTGATGAAATCTTCGTAGCGCCAATCCGGTTTACTCGGATCAACCATGGTCAGGGAAACGAAGAGTTCGGCGTCTCCGATATCATCGGGGCTATCCAGCGCGGCAGCCCTGTGGACGGTAAGCTTTATCGCGGAATAAGGTTCGGTCTGCCAGTTTTGGTGGAATTTGTAAAGTAATCCTGCGGTCAACTGTTGGGCCAAGGGAAGCAGCACAGAATATACATCTCCATAGGCACTTTCACGATCATGAGCCCAGCCCCACCATCTGGTGATTTCATCAAGCCCTCCCCTTGAGTTGCGGGCGGCGCCACGGGCGAAGTCCGAAGCTAAAATATCGGGGAAATAGGTAGTTCTGGACGGGTCGCCGGGGTACGCGGTGGTGGCAATGTACCTCCGGCGTTCCATGACTGAATCTGCGGTGTTTTCGTAAGCCTGATGCAGGTCGGCGACTCCATAGCTATCTGCGGCATGATGGGGCACCGTTAAATCCTGAACCATGTGAATTGCTTTGCCCAGGTTTAAATAGGCATCATGAGTATTGCCTTCACGCATGGCTTTCACGGCCATGGCGTAATACCAATCGGACAGTCTGTCGGCGGACGGCTGGGGGCCCCGGAGGGCAAATACTCTATTGGAATCCCCGTCTCCCGGTACCAGGCTGGTCCTGATATTGATTAAGCCAAGGTACCCCAGATATATCGTTGTATCCGGGCCGTGAAGCAGCCCTATTTTAAGTCCGGACTGGGCAGGATGCGCCCCCGGGTTGTAATAATGGGTATTACCGGCGGTATTCCAGTCAGCAGCATCGAACCCCGCAATCTCAAGAAGTATACGGCCGTACTCATCATCGACTTGCCTGATGCCTTCCAGCAGGGCTTCCAGGTTTGCCGTGGCGTTTGCCGTAGTGGCTATTTCGTGATATCCGTCATTCCACAATATTTGGATGGCCTGGCGCAGGATGAGGGCATGGCCATCATCAGGGCCCTGGTTGTAAGCTTTTACCGGAATTGGGCCGAGGATAAGAACCGTCAAAAGAACCGGTAACAGGAGATATGCCACCTTCCTCATTGCGATTCGTTCTCCCGCTGAATGTTAAACTGACTATTGTGAAAAAAGCTTGATTCCACCCAAATAATACTATTCTTAGTCTACAATATCAACAAGTATGAAGGGAGTAGGTGGTGCTGCTTTTTATCGCATCGACGCAAAGAAACCTGTGAAATACGGGACCAGCCAGATTGCCCACACAATCACACTAAAGCGGTGAAAGCTGGTAATAGCATTCTCGTCTTTACGCAGGAGCACAACGGTAGCCCAAACCGCATGAATGACCATCAAGATAATCGCAGCTAGTCCGGTGATGCTATGAATATCGGTATCAATTCCACCGGCCATCTCAAACATCATGCCGGTCCCTGTAGTATCGAAAGCGAGACCACCCCAGAAAAAGACCAGATGCCACCTCTTCAATCTTCCGGCCAGCCTTTCGCTCCAGACACCGATAGAGTAGAAGACGAGCGATAGACTTATAAAGATGGTAGAGATCGGCAGTTCACCAGTCATTGCTAACAGCTGGTATAATTATACGGGAATTATAATGAATTATTGGATGAAGTCATCAAAGGGTTGAACTTTATGAGTGTTTGTTAAGATTCGTGTCAAGGGCTAATCCGACTATCCTAGCCGCGCATCAAACTCTCATCGTTCCGGCCCCACGAACTAAGAAGGCGAGCCTCAGGTGGTTCTTCTTCATTTGGCACCACAACAGTGCTTGAACTTTTTACCGCTTCCACAAGGACAGGGGTCATTCCGCCCCGGTTTTTTCTCAGCCCTCGCTGGGGTGGGAGGTTTGATAGCTCTCTCAAGATCAGATATATCCTCGGGTTTGTACGGCTCAACCCCCGCGATGAAGTGCCAGCCGTGTTGTTCACATATCTCAGCGATCTCGCCAGCTCTTTCTTGTGTCTGAACCCGAACTATGATTGGTTTTTTCTTCGAGCCAAGCTTAGGCATATTCACTCCTGAGCGAGAATGCAAGTGCTACCAGCAAGCATGCCCAACGGTATTATATGTCGTCCGAGCACAATTTGCTAGCGGCGGTGACTGGGGTTGGCTGTTGTAAAGGAACGGGGTGAAGACACAAAACCGAGAGTTGTTCACCCACATTCACTGTATGAGCTTCGTTCACCTTAACAGTGTCGCCATCTTCTATCTCCGCATTACCAAATTCGACTTTTGGAACTAATGATGGCAATATCACGATGTATAGGAGCAGGTGGCCGTTTTCACTATACCGGCCCCTGGCGCATGTTGTTACGGCTTGCTGCCTCAAACTCCTGTTTTATCTTCTCAGCCTCAGTCGAAAGCCTAGCCCACTCTTCGGTAAGTGAGCCAATGATCTCTTTAAGGCGGCGATGCTTCGCCACATTTTCAATGACCTCGGCACTATCACTGTAATGTTCTGGATCAGAAAATAAGCTCTCACATTCTCTAACCTGCGCCTCAAGCTGGGGAAGCTCTGCCTCAATCTCGGCGATTCTCTTTTTGATAGGCGCACTGTCCTGGTAATATTTATTTCTCAGTTCACCCTCAATCTGCTTTTGTCGGCGCCGTACGTCTCTCGCTGAAATTCCCTTTGTTCTAAGGTCTTTGAAGTCCTCATCTTCTCTCTTTGTTTGAGACTCTTTCCAATTAAGAAAACTATCATAGTCTCCCGGGAACACCAACAAATTGCCATCTCTTATCTCGATAATCTTATTTGCAATCTGATGAATCAGCGTACGGTCATGGGTTATGAAACAGAGCATCCCACGGTATGCCTGCAAGGCGTCAGTCAGTATCTCCCGTGAAGGAATGTCAAGATGGTTGGTAGGCTCATCCATCAGTAGGAAGTTTGTTGACTGCGTTAGCATTTTGGCTAGCGCCAGCCGACTCTTCTCACCGCCGGAGAGAACAGAAACCTTCTTGTAGACATCATCGCCGCTAAAGAGAAAGCCCCCCAGAATGGTTCTCAGCCTTTGCTCTGGCTCGTCTGGGGCAACACTCTGAAGCTCGTCAAGCAAAGTGTTTTCCGGGTCAAGAAGCTCGAGCTGGTGCTGGGCATAGTAAGTAGCTGTGACATTATAGCCCAGTTTGCGCTCACCCTTGTCAAATGGAATTGCTCCCGCCATAATCCTGAGCAACGTTGTCTTACCAGCGCCATTGGGGCCGATCAAAGCTACCCGGTCACCGCGATATAGACTTAGATTGAGGTCACGATAAACAACATTGAATCCATAAGCCTTAAAGACGTGCTCGAGGGTAATAACTGCCTCTCCACTTCTTACCGGTTCGGGGAAGGAGAAGTGAATCTTCCTGGTTGCCCTTGGTATCTCCTCCCTTTCCATCTTCTGAAGTCGTTTGAGTCGGCTCTGAACTTGAGCTGCTCTTCTCTTATCGGCACGAAACTGGTCGATGAAACGTAGTTCCTTCTTCACTTTTTGTTCCTGACGTTTGGCAGTAGCTGCCTTGACATCCAGTTCCTTCTGTCTGGCTTCAACGTAAGCATCGTATCTCCCGGGGTAAAAAGTGACCTCATTTGGCTCAATAGCCAGTATTCTACTCGCTACCCGATTAAGGAATGCACGATCATGCGAAGTGACCAGAACTGCCCCATGGTAAGCCGTAAGGTAATTCTCAAACCAGATGCAGGACTCAATGTCAAGGTGGTTTGTCGGTTCATCAAGTAGGAGCAAATCAGGGCTGAGAAAAAGCAACTCGGCCAAGGCGGCACGCATTTGCCAACCACCGCTAAACTCGGCTAAAGGACGATTGAAATCCGATTCCTTGAATCCCAGGCCGGAAAGAACAACTTTGGCTTCATGTTCAGCATTATAGCCTCCAGCCGCCTCAAATTCGTGCTGAAGTTCCCCCAACCCATGCAACAGCTCTGCCGAATTCTCTTCACTCGTGCCCTCTGCAAGAGCTGCTTGCAGAACCTCGATCTGGTGCGAGAGGCGGTTTACTCTTGTCGAAGCCATGGCAACATTTTCCAGTAACCGACGCTCGGATAAGGCTTTGACATCCTGTTCCAGATAGCCAATGGTCGTGCCTTTGCGCATGGTCATGCTTCCTGAATCCGGTGTTACCCTGCCAGTCATAATCTCAAACAGGGTCGTCTTCCCCGAGCCGTTGGGCCCGATAACAGCGATGCGGTCTCTTACCCCCACGCTAAAGGTGACAGCACTAAATAAGATTCTATTGCCATAGGCTTTGGATATACTTGAAACGCTAATCATTCTGAATCTACGATTTTGATTATACAGGTTCAAACCAGGGCAGGGGAAGCACGAGGGCTAGACGGACACCCAGACAGGTTCTTGTTTAATATCGCACTCGACAGTCACGACAGTGTTGGTTACGTGAATCATCTTTATGTCACTGCTTCGGGCATCATTAACCAAAAGTCAGGAATGTGCAGGGAAAACTCTCGGCATCACACCTTCCGTCAGAAGGTTCAATCTGCCGTTCTGCTGGTACAAAAAACCGGGCTTGCCGGTATGATACTGGCGGATTCTCCTTTCACAATTTTTCGGCGGTGCGTCCACCCGAAGCTTTCCTAAGTCTGTTGTTGATTGTAATCCCAAGACCCTCATTCGGAACCAGATGAGCGACGATGACGTCGAGGTTCTTGGCATCAAGCCGGCGTAGAGCGCTATATAGATTGGAGGCTGCTTCGTTAAGGTCACAAGACTGGGAAAGTACCTCTATTGACACGTAGGAGTTAAACCGTGGTGAAGGTCCGAAAGACAGTAAGCCGACGCGACCACTGATGGTTACCTGCTCATCGTGATCCGCCAGGATTAAAGGCGTTTGTGGTGAGTAATGACGTGGCAATTGTCCCGGACTCATTGGACGCCTTTGCTCTTGTTCTATCTGACCTACCGGGCCTATAATACGCTCAATTTCCTCCATTGGGATACCACCCGGGCGCAGAATTCTCGGTTGCTCGTCTACAAACGATACGATTGTGGACTCTACTCCTACGCGGCAGGGACCACCGTCAAGAATTACGCTAACTTTCTCTCCCAGTTGCTCACGCACATGGTCAGCCGTCGTTGGGCTGATATATCCAAAGGGATTAGCGCTCGGAGCCGCAATCGGCACACCAGATTCCCGAATCAATGCCATAGCCAGCTGATTATCGGGCATGCGTAGGGCAACACCGGGAAGGCCTGCCGTGACGATTTCAGGAATTCTGTTGTTCTTCGGCAGTATTAAGGTTAAAGGCCCGGGCCAGAAATTCTCAGCAAGCCTTCGTGCTGCTGCCGGGAATTCCTCAACAAGGGATTCTGTTTGGGCAATATCGGCGATGTGAACAATGAGGGGATCAAATCTGGGTCGGCCCTTCACCTGGAAGACCCGGGCTATGGCTTGGGCGTCGCATGCATTAGCGCCAAGGCCGTAGACCGTTTCCGTAGGAAAAACTACCAGCTGCCCTTGCCTAATAGCTTCCCCTGCGCGACGTAACTCTTCTTTTAAGTTCTCTATTTTGTTGTTATAACGTGCCAGGGCTAGTATCCAGTCTGCAGCTTCCTTGAGCCGTGGAACAACAAGCGATTCAGGGGGTAGCTCCTGGAGATGCTTTTGACCATGCCCGGTAAGAACGTAGATACCGCAGCCTCCTACGTTATTTGCCAACTCCACGTCATGAGGGTGATCGCCCACAACAATCGATAAACTCAAGTCTATGTTCCATCTGTTGGCTGCCTGGTAAAGGAAGTGGGGTTTGGGTTTGATACACAAACACTCATCCTCGCGCCGGTGCGGGCAGACATAGACATCTTGAATGACTACGCCAGCATCCGCTAAATGCGATATTATGTGGTTATTTACGCCATTAACATCACCCAAAGTCAAAGCACCATCCGCAACCCCGGATTGGTTAGTGATAATGAAAAGAACAAACTCATCTTGGAGTCGCTTAAGCGTTTCTACGGTGTCCGGTATGAATGCAACTTGCCACCCATTGCGAAGGTGCCCACAATCCTCGATAATCGTACCATCGCGGTCTAGAAACAGACCGGCTCGTCTCTTCATCTTGTTTTCCCTATCTGCATCAATAGATCAAAATAGATATAAAATGATTATCCACACTCAGTGACAATCAGCAAAGCAGTGTATAAGGTGATTGATATGGAATCCCGCCAAGCCAATATTAATTATAGCATCGTTTAGACAACGTAGCACCGTATGCATAACCCTTTCTTCTGGAGAGGCTGCGTAGACGCGATGATTATGGTACGGCGGCTAATGGGGCAGGAACCATCAGCAATGACGGCTGAATAACGCTTCACATTGCACAGAAAGCCAGATTGAGACTGCCGAAAAAGTCCCATCTTCCTTAGAAAAAGAAGGATTCAGGGGGATATTTAAGCTTAAATCCCTCTTAATTTCCCTTTAAGAAAGGGTGGAATTGGGAAAGGAAAATACCTTTTCGGCACTCTCAGATTGTTTTGTAGAGGCTTGGCATTCCATCCTCTTTAAACGGTCACGGCTTGCTCTATTTTATTATTCGAGCTATGCCTATCGCCAGAGCCACCAAGGCGATGACGATTATCGTCCAGATCGTAACCGGCACGCGCTTGTTGATTTTAGCGAGTCTGCGTTCCGATGCTCTCCTCCGCTTACGCCTGCTACTCATGACCTAAACACCTCTCACCCAACCCCCGGCTATCTGTGGTTCATCTTTCAAATATTCAGGAAGTGAATTCTGATAATACTACCTCTATCTTACCGCCAGTAAAGTTATGTCCCTTTTTAAAGTTAAAAAACAGGTTTGTTCGTTCCTGCTCAATCACTTCAGTCTCTGGATAAATGTGTACAGCGCGTCGAAGTAAGCCTGCCCGCCGACCAGGTAAGTGTCATTGTGCCCGGCACTGTGTATGGTGTAAAAGGACTTGTCGCCTCCGGCCGCCTCAAATAATTTGCGCCCGGCTTCAAGGGGGACGATATCATCATTATCCCCGTGCAGCACCAGCAAGGGAACATCTATCTGCGCCATCTTTGATAGAGAGTCATATTTGGTGCGGAGCAGGGGCCACACCGGCAGGAAGGGGTAAAGGCGGCGGGCCATGTAGGGTACGGAGGGGAAGGGCGATTCCAGTATGAGAGCGGCGGGCGGCTGCCGCGTCGCCAGTTCGACAGCCACGGCCGCCCCCAGCGACCGGCCAAAGTAGATAATCCGGCTATTGTCAATGTCTTCCCGGGAGTGCAGGTAGGCAAGGGCAGCCTCGGCATCCAGGTAGGTGCCCTTCTCTGAAGGACGCCCCTCGCTGCGCCCGTAGCCCCGGTAATCAAAGAGAAAAACGCTGACACCAAGTTTTTGGTGGAGAAGCGCCAGGTTTTCCAGCCGGTGGCTGATATTGCCGGCATTCCCGTGGCACCACAGCCAGGTCAAGCCGCTTTCCCCCGGCGCAAACCAGCCGTGCAGCCTGACGCCGTCTTGCGTAACAAAATATACCTCGTCAAACGGCAGCCCCAGGCTTGATGGCTCCGCTTCCAGTTCACGCAGAGGAAAATAGATGAAATGATTTTCAATCATACCGGTATAAGCCACCCCCAGCAGTAACGCCAGGACGAGCCCGAAGACCAGCAGCCGGGAAACAACTCGCCGCCTTAGAGATTTCATCCTTACTTACTATTGCCCTGCCAGAGCCGCGCCACAACATCTCTCAGATGATACCGCACAAAGGCATACACCGCCAGCGAGAAAAGCAGCACCCCGAGAGCGGTGAAGAGGGCATCGGGCGGATGGTAGCCGGTTACTGTTCCTGACACTGTCCTGGCGAGAGACATGTCGCGGCTCCACTCAGTCATCACCATCTGGCGGAGCCACCGCTCCAGGTCGCTCAAGATACACCCGGGAGCCGCCATGCTGCCCAGCGTTACAGCCATAGTCGGCCAGAAGACCAGCGCCAGCTTCCGCAGTCGTTGCATCCTGCCCATAGCCGCCACAACCACACCAGCTCCCAGTAACAGCCAGAGCAGGATATGTACTACCAGCACTATATCGGCAAAGAGCCACCACATGATGCCCCCAATAATCTCAAAGCTTTCATTCCGGCTTATGAAATCTTACCATCTGCTTCAGCATAACCGTCAACTCAGGCCAAACGCTTTCTTGACCTTGACTCAGTGTAAGTCTTTGGTTACCCTTAAACCATGCTGCCCGGTAAAAATAAACGGTCATTCGAGCTATTCTGCCTGGTTACTACCATCATCGAGGAATTGGTGCTGGTAGCGGTCCTGCTGTGGCTTCTGCCCCAATTCGGCATCAATATTCCCATCTGGCTTTTCATCGTGCTGGTGCTGACATGGGCTGGCTGGTCTTACCTGACTTATCGGCTGGGGAAGAGTGCCATCGGCAGACCGCCTGCCGTCGGTCCTGAGGCAATGGTCGGCACTATCTGCCAGACCACCACGCCGCTATGTCCGAAGGGGTATGTTCAGTCGGGTACCGAAATATGGCAGGCATGTTCGATATTCGGAGATATTGACGCCGGGGTTGAGGTGGTGATTATCGGTATAAAGGGACTGACCCTTTTCGTTACACTCTCCTCAGATACTGGTATAAATAAGACCCAGAACCAGCTTTCTGAAGGCGCTGGATACCATGATGGTCTGTCTTACAACAGGTTGTAGCAAGTCTTTAGGCGCTCATCGACGACAGGTGCTTTATCCTTTTCAGCATATTGGGGTGGGTGGTGAAAAGCTCCATCATTTTGTCTGACGTGCCCAACCGCACCTTCTTCTGGCGCAGGTCAAGGAGTTCATGGTAGTCAATAACACCATTCATGTCCCGGTCGATCTGGGATAACTGTTTAACCTCGTACCAGGCCCGCGCTGGGTCATTGACGAAGAAAGCCCGCAGACCCTCCACCCTCTTAAGTTCCTCCTTGCTGCCCAGGCGCGCACTGCCGTAGGACAGCTTATAGAGGGCGGTAGCCATGTGGTGAGGCATGCTCCCCAGCCGGACGCTGCCCCGGTCGGCATAATACTCGCGTATCCGGGAGCCGTAGAGCACCAGGAGGTTGGTCAAAAAGTACATGAGGAAAGCCCCGACACCGATGAGAGCGGCATAACCG
>VGNX01000053.1 GCA_016865855.1 Chloroflexota bacterium
AAGTATACTGCAAAGCCGAGTATCAGTACCATAATCGCCATGCCAGTAGACTTCAGACCCAAGACACGAGAGCAAGTTATCCGCAAACGAGAGCGTGAAAAGAAACGCAGGACTAGAGTAAAGCAAAGGCAGAGACAATCTATCCCACAATTGTCTATAATGAGAACGGGGAAATAGTAATTATGAAAACCAATGTTCTTTACTATGGCGATAACCTTGAAGTAATGCATCGTTTTATTGACGACAATTCGATAGACTTAATCTACATTGACCCCCCATTCTTTAGCAGCAAAGCTTATGAGATTATTTACGGAGACGCCAAAGAAGTCAGAATGTTTGAGGATAGATGGAAGGGCGATGTCTATCACTATGTTAATTGGATGGAGCCACGATTAGCTTTAATGAGAGAGAAGCTACAACCTATGGGTTCAATATATGTTCATTTGGATTGGCACGCAGTTCACTATATCAAGATTGCAATGGACAAGATTTTTGGATACAACAATTTTCAAAACGAGGTAATATGGCAGTATAGCCAAGGTGGGAAATCGCAGAAACGTTGGGCTAGGAAACATGACACCATCCTATTCTACTCCAAGACAGACAAGTTTTACTTTGATAGTTCTGGAGTGCGTATCCCCTATACACCTCACAAACGTAGTCCAACAGGTAGCTATGGTGGTGTAATGGGTATTGATGAGAGCGGTAGACGATACGTTGAGAAATGGGGCACAGGCAAGAAAAAACTGTACCGTTATTATCTTGATAAGGGCAAAATTCCTGAGGATGTCTGGAAGATTCAATCTATCCAAGCTGGAGCGCATGAGAGATTGGGATATCCAACACAAAAGCCCGAACCATTATTAGAACGTATAATAAGTGCTTCCAGTGCGAAAGAACATGTGGTTGCCGATTTCTTTTGCGGTTGTGGAACAACACTAGCTGTCGCCCAGCTTTTGAGTAGAAAATGGATTGGGTGTGATGTATCACCTACAGCCTTGAGATTAGTTAAGGAGCGATTGCTCAAATGTGGGGCTATTGATATCGAGGAAGTAGGTGTACCCAAGTCCTTAGAAGCATTAAAGGCTATGCAACACTTTGAGTTTCAGAACTATGTAGTTAGCTTTATACAAGGTATTAACAATCCTAAATTGGTAGGTGATACAGGTATAGATGGCTGGACACCGTTCAAACGCCATCCTATACAGGTCAAACAAAGTGAACATGTAGGCAGACCTGAGATACAAAGGTTTGAATCGGCTATTCGGGCAGAGAAAAAAGACAAGGGATATGTTTTCGCCTTTAGCTTTAGCAAACCCGCTTATGAAGAAGTAGCTAGATGTAAGCAGGAAGATAAAATTGAGATTGAACTGTGGTCTGTATTGGATTTAATAAATGCAGACCCACCACCATCTATTTTATAAGAGAGTTAGAACAATGAGAACAACCAGTTCCGAACAGAACCCCTGAAGGTCTGTCCCTACAACTGTTATGAGATTCTTTGCTTCGCTCAGAATGACATGGGAGGAATGCTCAGAATGACAGTGGGAATTCCCAAACACCCTCGCTTGAGTTCGGTTGAGAATATCAGCTTTGTCAATTATAATGCTCAGGATGATTGTAGACTTCCATACCCACGTGGTACCGTCTGGAATAAAGGAGAGGCGCGCTGATTATGTCGGGCGCGATGCCTGCTTCTCCCTGCTCTATGCTGAACCCAAAGCTAAACTGGCAACAGCCGAAGAAGTCGTTGCCAGTATGGACGAACACGAGATTGATAAGTCAGTAATCCTTAACCTGGGCTGGGTCAGCCATGAGCTTTGCGTCGAGACCAACGACTATATCTTAGAGGCTATAGCTCGTTACCCCGAGCGACTTATCGGTTTCTGCGTCATCCAGCCTCTGGCCGGCGATAAAGCCCTCAAAGAGCTGGAGCGCTGCGCCCGGAATGGAGTTAAAGGTATCGGTGAGATGAGACCGGATGTCCAGGACTTCGACCTCAAAGACAGTTCAGTAATGAAACCAGTTATAGAGACCGCTGTAAAGCATAATTTGATTTTCCTTACTCACGCCTCTGAGCCGGTAGGGCATCAATATTTCGGCAAAGGAAACATCACCCCTGAAGCCATTTATCCTTTTATCTTAAACTTTCCTGATTTGAAAGTAGTCTGTGCTCATTGGGGCGGTGGCTTGCCTTTTTACGCTTTGATGCCCGAGGTGGCTGAAGCATTGGGCAACGTCTACTTTGACACCGCAGCCACCCCATTTCTGTATAAACCCCAGATTTTCCAGCAAATAGCCGACATTGCCGGCAGCGACAAAATTCTTTTCGGCAGCGACTACCCGCTTCTCTCTCCAAAACGGATAATAGACCAGCTTGAGTCAACCGGGCTTAGTCAAAAAGACAAAGCTAAAATTCTCGGAGGTAATGCTCAAAGATTGCTATCTATCCCATAATCCGGGTTATACTTTTGCTGGGTGGTAAAGCCATTGAGCAATCAACAAATTCGGTCTTTTATTGCTATAGAATTGCCTGAAGAGGTCAAAACAGGACTAAATCGACTGCAAACCGAGCTGAAATTACCCAGGCATAATTTCGTCAAGTGGGTAGCCCCTGGAAGCATTCACATTACTTTAAAGTTCTTAGGCAACATATCTCCACAAAAAGTGGCCGAGATAACCAAGGTTATGGAACAAGCCAGCCAAGGGATTAGTCCTTTTCAACTGGAAATCCAGGAAGTAGGGGCTTTTCCTAATTTGAGGCAGCCACGTGTCCTGTGGTTAGGCATCAGGGGAGAGATAGATAAATTAGTAGCCTGGCAACAGCGTATTGACAATGGCCTGGTTCCGCTGGGCTTCGCCAAAGAGACACGGCCGTTCACACCCCATTTAACCTTAGCCCGGCTGCGGGAAGGCGTTTCACCCGGAGATAGACGGGATTTCGGTGAGCTGGTCATAAAGACGCCCGTTGAGGTCAATTTTAAGGTCAATGTAAACAGCCTCAGCTTGATGAAAAGCCAGCTCTTACCCGGCGGAGCCGTCTACAGCCGCCTGGCCGAGGTGAAATTGAAAAGCTAAGGCTGTTGTCGTCGCCAGAGGCACGATGATATAATATCGGACGCAGATTGACTAGTGTCCAGACCAGATTGTTTGGCAATCCCCAGTCTAGCTATTCCCGAGTAGCTCAGTGGTAGAGCGGGCGGCTGTTAACCGCTTGGCCGCAGGTTCGAGTCCTGCCTCGGGAGCCAACTTTTACATTTAACCCACCAGAAATGAAACAGGCCCTCGGTTTCTATCCTGAGGACCTTCGCTTTTCTCACACAAAAAACTGTGGCGTAGTCACTACAGTATAGCCAGCTGCTGCAAAATAATCCAAACAACAGCACTAACAAAAATAGCGGCTACTGCCGCACATATCAGCCGACGGGCAGCAGTGTCCATCTTTTTGCCCAACTCTTTTGAGCCGCCCCCAACCAACCCCCCCTGTTCTTACCTGGATTAGCAGTGGCACTGCGACTGAGACAGTAAGGACAATAGCCATGGATATCCAAGACCAAGCAGGCAACCCTACGCAGAAATAAACTATTGCAAACAGCACACATAGACCAGCTCCACCGAAGGAGCCGCAAGCCGCCTGAAAGACCCTTCTTTCCAGGGCGGATTGGTCTTGCAACATCGCCGCAGCCCGAACCCGAAGGTTGAGGGCGAGGACCGCAACGGCTATCCAGAAGTTGAACCAAATCGTTATGGGTTCCATTCTGTGGATATTCTACCAAAAGTTCTATATTATGTCAACAGCGTTGCCGGTCTTTTCTGCTGACGTGGTTCTTTTGACCCTGCCGAGCCCACCACAAAGGCAATGTCGTTACCCTAATTGGGTTACTTTTTAACCTTGATTGACACTTTATTCTTATCAGTGTTACGATGTAGTTAGTCACAGAATAAGCTCAATAAAGAATGTTAGCTGTAGTGTTGTCGTATTGGGAGGAAAGAGAATGGTATTTCAAAGTGAAATAAGATCCTCGGAGACCAACGCACTATTTGAAAAAGTAGCAAATAGGAACTATGGAAAATATTTACTAAGGATCACGATTGATAAAGCCCGCTCTTTTCAAAGCAAGACAATTTCCTTCGACTTTCCAGTAACAGCTTTGGTTGGCCCGAATGGTGGTGGAAAGACCACAATTTTAGGTGCGGCAGCATGCGCATATAGAGCGATAAAACCATCGTTATTTTTTGCCAAGAGTGGCGTATTTGATGCAAGTATGCAAAACTGGAAATTTGAATACGAGCTAATTGATAAAGTGATACGTCCCACTGATAGTTTCCGGCGTACTGCAAAATTTACAAATTATAAATGGTCACGCGACAGTCTAGAGCGAGAAGTGGTTGTTTTTGGAGTCTCACGAACGGTACCAGCAAACGAACGCCCACAGCTTAAGCGGTGTATATCGGGACGATTTAATGTAGATGAAAAGGACATAAGCAAAATCAGTCCGGGTGTAGCCACAGCCGTCGCTAGTATTTTAGATAAAGATGTATCCGATTTCTCCTTCATGCGTATAGATGAGCGTGGTTATATCACACTGCTGGCTGGACATACACCTACTGGAGATGCTTATTCAGAATTTCATTTTGGAGCGGGAGAATCTAGTGTCATCCGGATGGCTATGAAGCTTGAAACTATGGCAGAGAACTCACTAGTGCTAATCGAAGAAATTGAAAATGGGCTCCATCCAGTTGCAGTTATACGAATGGTAGAATACCTCATCGATTTGGCATATAGGCGTAAGATACAAGTCATTTTCACAACCCATTCCAATGATGCTCTCCTGCCTTTACCAGATAAGGCTATTTGGGCTGCAGTAAATGGTCACTTATATCAAGGGAAATTGGACATTTGTTCTCTGCGTGCCATAAGTGGGCAAGTCGACTCACGGTTAGTTATTTTTGTCGAAGATGCTTTTGCCAAAGCATGGATAGAAGAGATCTTGCGGTCCATCCCTAAGATAGCAATGGATGCAGTAAGTGTTCATGCAATGGAAGGCAATGGAACAGCAGTAAGGGTGACTCGGGATCACAATATAGATCCTACAGTTCAGCAACCATCTGTTTGTTTAATAGATGGCGATTCCAAACAGGATGTAGACGAGAAAGATAACATATATCGCCTTCCAGGAGAGAGTCCCGAGGCATACATTTATGATAAGGTATTAGAGAAAATCAAAGATGTGGCTGGCGAATTGGCTGTGGCACTACTTCGTCCTTATGAGAAAGAGGCAGAAGTGACGGAGATCATAAAAAGCGTACGTCTTACAAATCGTGATCCCCATTTATTATATTCTCAAGTAGGTAGGAGACTTGGACTTATTCCAGAGGCTCGTGTGAGGGAGGCATTTATTACAGTCTGGGCTCGGGCGTATCCTGAAGAAGTCAATGCCATTAAGCAATACTTTATAGACAAGGTTCCTCTGGAAACTGACGAAGTAAGTATTGCCTAGGAGAGACTGAATTTCGCCGACCGCCCCCGCCAGAGTATCTTGTAGATTGCCTGACGGCCGAGCTTGTAATACTTAGCCAGCCTCACTACCGGCACCCCCTTCCCACGCAACTCCCTTATCTGGTCGTCCCGTTTCCTGCGCCCATCGCGGCCGTACGGGCGTAGGAACGACAGCGAACCGAGCTCGTCCTCGGGCAGGAGGGACGCCTCCGCTAACCTCCGCCTGACCGTGCTCTCGCTGCAGCCCATCGCGGCGGCTATCTCGCGCGGGGTTTCGCCGCTGGTGTAGCGGACTATTATCATCCCCCGCCAGCAGTCCCTGGGCGGCGACCACGTCTCCTTTCTGTCCCGCTTCTGCTTCGGTATCGTCATTACCATATTGTAGCACATGGGAGGAGAAATGTAAACTTTCTGCTCATTGTTGACACGTATCTGAGAACGTGGTAAGTTTGATATGTGACTACCAAGTTTACTTCCATTAGGCAGCCACATCCGACACGGTGAGCACAGAAAATAAAAAAATGGCTCAAAGTGGTGAGAGGGCAGAAAACTTAAAAAACCGTGGTATAGTATAGGCGAAGGCAGCTTCCCGCCCCACTGCCCTGAAAGCCGTGGGGCACCCCTTCGCGGGCACTTGGGGCCTGCGGTCGGGGAGGGGAGTTGACTTCAGACTGGTCAGAAAGGAGACGGCAAGATTGGAACCGAGCATAGGGACGGCACTGGAGGGGCTTCCTGAGTGGAGGTTCAAAGCCGAGGGCGGAACCATGCGCTTCAGAAATGAAGCACGGGGTTTTGTGCTGACGGTGGACACGCTGAGGGGCTACATGGAGAGGCGCCCCAGCGGCTCGCCGTTCCTGTTCCCCGGCAAGACCAAGACCGGCTACGCCGAGATATACAACGTGGAGAAGACCCTGAGGAGGGCCTGCATCAGGGCAGGCGTCAGGCTATTCACGCCGCACCAGCTCAGGCACTACTTCGCCACCGAGATGCTGAAAGGCGGCGCCAAGCTGGAGGTGGTCGGCAGGATACTCGGGCACAGCAGCATCGGTATAACCGCGGACATATACAGGTTCGTGGAGACGGGGGAGATGCACGAGGCCGTGGAGAGGTTCGGGCCGCAGAACGGAAGAAAGCTACCCGACACCTAATACTTGACATGCCTCAATTATGTAATATAATTTAACCTGTGAGGCAAAGCTAGGAATGAAAACTGTATCGGGCATTTGGAAGATATTGCTTATTCTGTTGGTCACTTTCATCATCGGCGTCACAGCATGTGTACAACCACAGCCGACACCTCCTGTTACTGCACCAAAGGTATATCATCGGACATTTGTTGTGAGCTCTTCATTTTGGAGAAATTTGCCACCGGAGATAATCAAAGTGGACGCTAATCAGGGCGAGACGATTAGGGTTATGTTTTCTGTGAGTGGTGGCTGGGCAAGGGATATTAATTTTTCCATGAAGGACCCATCAGGAGTTTTTATTTATGAGGAACTAAAAATACCGAAGCAGTTTAGCGATGACTTCTTGGCCTCGACCACTGGTACCTATCAGTTGTTATTCGTAAACAAATCCCCATGGTGGGCAAGGACAATCACCCTGAATGTATTAGTCTTCCCGGAGCATTAATACACTAGGAATATAAAATATAAACAAGTCATACAGTATTGCGGCCATCCCGCGGCCGCTTGGTCGCAGGTTCGAGTCCTGCCTCGGGAGCCATGCCCCTATATCCAACCGCGGATACTGTAAATTACTTCGGCAAAAAACTTGCTGCGACCTTTATCATTCTATTAACGCTTTGTTTTAGTCTATCTATACTATCAGGAACATCATTTTCTTTAGTTTTCCCTTCGAACTCCAACCCAAGAAGAACTATATGACTAGCAAGCCTATTACTGACTTCTTCAATAGCATTCTGTATGCTGACATCGAGGTCTGAAGCAACACTTTTTAGATAGGTATATCTTATAGCAACAACTTTATATTCATTCTCATGTTTAAGTGCCCATACGCGTCGTTTATCATCCCCTGTAAGCTTTAATACGATAATCAGCTCTTCTAAGTCGGATACAAAACTACTTTTTCTAATTGACTCTCCCCAGTCTATAATCTCTTTTAAGAGTCTTTCTTTTCTGTCTTTCTTTCTTATCTCACTATTCTGCCTAATACTTATCCATGTAAAAGAAGCAAGAACCACAGTCGCAATAGCCAGTAAAATAGTACCGATTGCTATCCAATCCATTTCACTCCCCAGATTTAAGGTAATCCTCAATCTTGCCGACTACATCCAAATGGTATTCTATATAATCTTCTAAATAGGACTCATACTCAGATTGAGTTTTTTCTGGGTCTGGGCCTAAGATAGGCAAAGGGGCAAGTGCCGATGGTGCCTCTTTCTCCAACAATACATTAAGTAGTGCCTTATATTCAGGCCTCTGGTCAAGAAACTCCAAGATGCGGGCATGACTAAAGAGCATTATATAATGCCGTTCCCTAAACTCCTTTGTACTTATTTTGCCATCACGTAAAAGGTCGGCATCACTATTTGCTCGCTCTATAAATGTCTGGTGGGCGTTGGCTACGTCTGCTACATAGTCTGAACAGGCACCCATAAACTGCTGCTTAAGTTGTTCGTCTCCGTTAGCGCACCCTAAGAAACAAATGAGGAATACGAAAAGGCTAGCGAGCAAACCTCTGACCATCACAACCCTCCTGTGAATCTGCATATTTAATTTAATTATATACCTGCTTGAGACAAAGTAGGAGACCACGCCGAGCCCCTGCTACGCTAGAGTCTCACATTCTTCAAGGCTTCTAATGCACCATTATAGAAACCGTATGTGACTGCCCCTAGTCGTAAGGTAGCTTCGGTAGTAAGGTTTACGTCGCATCTCAAGCGTTCCGCAAGGTTTGCAGCTAATAGCTTAACTGCAATGCAGTCGGCTCGTTTAATATCCGCACCGACATGGTTGCCTCGATGCGCAACACATTGGGGGTCAACCCCAGTGTCTACCCACTTGGAGAACAAGTCCATCCTCATTTTATTGACATCGGCAACCCAACCTCTTCCTATTCGCCCTCCCACTTGCTCGCCAGACGCAGTCAATGTGGCAGAACGGGCAATAACATGATTGTATTTAGCCATGTCATCCCAGATATTACCCCTCCCGGTTTGTTCAAGATATCGCTTGGTGAAAACAATTTGCGGTATAGCGAGCTCGTCTTTTTTAAACTTTTGTCCCCAGGCAAAGCAAAAGAGTTCAAGGCGGAGTGCTGTCATTTCTCGGCAAAACAAAGTGCGGTCGACTCTAACAAATGAATGGTCAACTTCAGCAATGGTCTTAAATACGGTCTCATAGTAGTTTTCTGTCAAGTTGATACCACCAACTATTGGATTAAAGATTTGAGAGTCATAGAACTGTCTACAGAACCCCTCAATACTGCTCTTTGACTTGTAACCCAACAGGCCCATCTGCTGTTGTGCTTGATAGATAGGCGGTGGCTGTTGCGGTGTCTGATACTGCGGTGGTTGTTGCCATTGCGTAGGCCAGTTTAGCTGCGTCCCGCAGCTGCCGCAGAACCTAGCCCCGAAGGCAATCGGTGCGCCACAGTTAGGACACTGATACCACTGCTGCATCTAGCTCCACCTCATGTTTGCCTCAGCCGCAATTGTATTGCTTCTTAAAGTATACACCTATACGAGTTGAAATAGAATGCCATTCACTAAAGCTCGTCAAGCCGCCGACCGCCCCTGCCGCAGCACCTTGTAGATTGCCTGCCGGCTGAGCCCGTGCCACTTGGCCGCGGGTTCGAGTCCTACCTCGGGAGCCAACTCGCACACTCAATCCAGACACGCAAACCTTGACAGCTAGCCTTTTTAGCATAACTTGAGGGTGATGCTGGACTTAAACTGAGCCATGAGATACCAGCCACTGCTAAACCGAAAGCTGCGATGATTAATTGACGTTTTCGTGTATTATTTTAAATTTGATGTGTATATATCTGATCTAACTCTTTACAAAACTACTGATGATTTGTAATAAGAAGCCTGACGCAATCACGATAACGCCAATTGCTGCAAGATTCGGCAAGTTAGCTGGAGTGTAGGAGAGCACAATTACACCCAAGCCTAATCCTACCAGTCCGGTCCCGCCCTTGTTTAGCGCCTTCGACATTGACCCTCTATGTTTTTCTCCCACCAATTTGAAAATGCCGCTCACAGCCTGATTCAAGAGGGCACTTTGGGACTTAATTTCACTCGAGTACTGGGTTTCCATGCTCTCTAATCCATCTTTAGTTTGAGCAATCTGAGACTGAATGTCGCTTGAGTATTGAGTTATCATCTTCCGTAGTACTTCTTCGGTTTGGGCGAGCTGGGATTGCATGTCTCTCAGCAGCCGCATTCCCCAGCCTATCCCTGCTCCGCAACTCGGGCAAAATCTAAATGTGGACTCAACAATGCCATCACAAACCGGGCAAGTGGTCTGTAATCCTTCGCCACACACCCCGCAGAATTGGTAGCCTATAGTATTTGAGGCACCGCACTTAGGACACGAGATACCCTGTTTCATCTCATTCCTCCCATGCCTTATTCCTTAATACTATTATGAGTCTTATTAGCAGTCTACTCCTCTTTATGCTACCAATCAAGGGTGCGAATTGCCTCATAATTATTGCTACCGAAAAAGGAGGGACATGACTCGAGGCAGTATACAAGAACATACTGAGGCAGTGCGAGAGCGCTACCTTCAAGCGAAGCCAGGAAGTTTAATTAAAAACTCCAAGAAATCTAAACTTCTGCAAATTTTGACGATACGGCTAGTTCCGTCTTTTCGCTTTCTTATCCTCGGTCTTGAATGTTGTGGTAGAAGCATCAACCATTTTCTTGAAGGGGAATACTATTCCGTCCCCCACCTTATCGAGCCCGAATTCAACGTAGTCTGCAACTTTGTCGATGGCCGACTGCAGTCCTCCTGACTCCTGAACAACATTTACATTTAGAGTTTTCTTCCGCTGCAAATCCGTCTCGACTGCTGCTCCCCCCACCTTACTCCTAACCTCTAAAACGCTTGGCTCCGGTTTTGGAACCATTGGCTCTCTTATCTTACCTTTAATTTCTTTCTCAACGATGGTGAATTTGCCAGCCGAGTCATTGACTTCTACCTTGTAATCACCGGGCACAGTTCCGACTGCAGTAAATATCATGGGTAAAGTGGTTCTTCGGGGCAGGCTCACCACCTCAGCACCCACCACCACACCACCTATCCTCAGGGTAACAGGGTAATAACTGTCAACATCACTGTTATTGATTGCTCTGAATGAAATGGTTACGCTTTCTCCTGGCTGAGCCTGAGCCGGAGTCACTTTCAGTCCACTGATGCTAAAAGGAACTACAGACATCCGATGAGGCCGAGCTAACCTATCTCTCGATTGCGCTTTCCTGAAAAGGTCTTCCACCCGTAGCTTTGCCTTGGGTAGAACCGCCCCTTCGGCATCCTGCTCGATAGTCATCTCCTCTGGTTTAGCATCGGCAATGGTGGCTGTTTCATATACGCCTTCATCCTGGCTCTTGAGAGCCTCGACGAGGGCAGGTACGGCAAGCCCACCAATCCTAGTTAAGACCCAGGTGGCTATCTGACGGACATCACTGCGCTCGTTTCTATCCTTGAGCACCCTTATAAGAGCAGGTACGGCAGGTTCGCCGATGTTAACTAAAGCCCAGGCAGCTACTTGGCGCACGTCACTATCTTCGTCTTTGAGCGCCTCTATAAGGGCAGGTACAGCCGGGCCACCAATCTTAACCAACACCTCAAAGGCCGCTTGGCGAACCTCACCGCCCTCATGCTTCAGCGCCTCGGTACGCTCTTTAATCTCCCCTTGCGCCATCCCCATGCACTCCTTACGTGACTCCAGCGATTAAACTACGATTACGGCGATGTCACCCCCCACAAAAAGCATGAGTCAAAAAAGGCATTGGAAACCGTTACAGAGAACAATCCCAGTGCCCTTGTTTCACCCCTCATCTTGTCTAATCCAAATTAAATCATTCGCTGACGCTTATTTCTTGTGTTCAACCTTTAATATAATCATACTCTGGTGGTTTGTCAATATCTCCAAGTCCCGTGTTGCGTCAAAATAAACTGTTACCAAACTGGGCATGGTTGCGTCATAAATTGTGTTACCGAAGCCTGATTAGTTTTGCCCTTCTTTTGTTGATTAGTGGGACGCTCTGCCAAATCCCATAGAC
>VGNX01000054.1 GCA_016865855.1 Chloroflexota bacterium
TGACATGGTCAATTCTTGTCCCTTATGGTATCCTTTCTCCATCGGTATATCCTCCTTTGTTTTTATTTGGCTTTCCTATAGGGTAGGATATGCCGATTCCTTTTTCCACCACATTCGGGACACTAGCTTCTGTTCCCGGGGGTGTCCAAATCGAACACGCGGACATGAGCCCCGTCTCGCAAGAAGGCTTTGCACACGGTTATGCCTAACCGGCCAGCTCCACCTGTAATAAGCACTCGCATTTTATTCTCCTTTAGGCTCTATTCGATGTCTGTCAAAGTTCTCACTGTCCAGCTTGTCCATTGGGAACGCAGATTTCCTCTAAGAAGTGGGGTGGTGTGGAAACCGCCCTTAGCCAGAAGCAGTTCCTTAGGCTGACAAGCTGCTTCATAAACAAGCGCAGATTTATGATAGGGTGTCACTTTATCGCCTTCGCAAAAGACGAAGAGTTTAGAGCAGTCTTCCAGCTTTTGGAGTATCTCGGACATCCTCATCTGTGGGAAGGCTTCGAGGAATTTTTGCCAGTCAACCCGAACCTTGAAGCGACCCAGGTACATCCAGGCTCTGCATATTAAGGCAGCGACACCCTTTAACCACGGAAAAGCGCCATGTTTGGGGTATTCGGCAACAGCATTAGCATCTTGTCCCCATCGTCCGATGTTATTTGACTCATCAGCTAAGAGTTGGCTATCTACCTCCGGTGGACAGGCTAAAGCAACCAGGGCTCGGGGATTGCTCACTCTTTCTGCAGCCATAATTGTGGACATAGCACCCAGGCTATGTCCGATGAGGCCCATTCGTTTGCTGTCCACTTCGCGAAGTTGAGACAAAAAATTCCAAGCATCAACAACGTCTTCGACCATTTTCCCGTCGGCAGCACCTTCGCTGGAGCCATGACCGCGGAAATCGAAGATAAGAGTAGCTATTCCCTGAGCTGCCATGATTCGAGCACCGGGCTCCATGACCCGATAAGCAGCTCCAAAGCCATGACATAAGACAGCACCAGGCACTGGTTCATCTGCATTCGAGTCTTTGGGGAGAAGAATTTTGCCCTTGAGTTTCAGACCATGACTACCAAAGACAATTGGAAGCTCTTTGATTTCAGCCGCTTTTTCTGTATCCTTTTTGTTGAACATGTTGAAACCTTGCCGCTAAATGATTCATTTAAGTTTATACTACTGACTTCATTTCGTAATCGAGAGGGTGGCTGGTTTTGTGCAGAGAAAGGGGTCGATGTCAGTGTCAGGCCTTTTGGTGACGCAAAGTCATACTTTAGTATGACTGGAGAGGCTTATCAGGCTGTCCGAAAATGTAGCCCCGACCCTTTAGGGTCGGGGTCACGGGGTTAAAACCCCGTGGCTACATGTAGAGACAGACCTAATGCTCCTCACAATGACAGTCTTGGTGTTTTGGTTATTGGTACTTAGGGCTTTGGGTTTGTTTACAGGCTGTCCGAAAACTCTATGTGACAATTTTTCTCTCCACTTTGTGGGAGAAGTTATAGCTACATTGGTGATACACATTAAACATGTAGACCCGAGGCTTTAGCCTCGGGAACCCGACCCTAAAGGGTCGGGGCTACATTTTCGGACAGCCAGTTAAGCAGGTTGCTCCCCCAGAATAGCGTTGCCATGGCGGCTAGGGATAGGAAAGGGCCGAAAGGTATGGCATCTTTTCGATTTTTCAATTTGAGCAATAGCAAAATTGCCGCTGTTAAGCCACCGCTGACTATGGCTAAAAACATGGCTGGAAGAACCAACGGGAAGCCGGTGACCAGGCCTATTAATGCCGCAAGCTTGATATCTCCCCAGCCCATGCCCCCGCGATAAAAGAGGGCTGGAAGAAGTAGCAGCCCAAAGCCGATGCCACCGCCGATAGTTGCATCAACAATCCAAAGCCGAAAGCCCGTGTCGGCGATGTCTCTTGGTTCAAAGCCGAATATAGAGCCCAGAGCGGCTATAACTATGGCAAAAATCACTGCTGGGTAAACTATCTTATTCGGCAGTATGTTGTGCTCCAGGTCAATGAGCAAAAGGACGATGAACAAGCAGCAGTAGAAGGCAACTATCGCCAGTTCCCAGTTAAGGCCATAATGCCCGTATAAGAAGGCAAATAAAATCGCTGTGCCCAATTCCACCCAGAATAAACGCCTGGGGATGGTTATACCACAATAACGGCAGCGCCCTTTGAGCCACAGATAGCTGAAGATAGGAATCACGTCTTTGGCTGAAAGTCCTTGCTGGCATCCGGGGCAATGGGATGGTGGCGAGATGATTGATTTACCTTCTGGCAGACGGTCGGCAACCACATTGATAAAGCTGCCCACGGTAGCGCCGAGCAAGAAGAACAGAGCTAACCACAAACCAGTCATCACCAATATTATACATCACCCTGATAATTGTTAAATGTAGCTGCGGGGCTTTAGTCACACCCAGTTAAATTAAACAAATGTAGCCACGAGGCTTTAGCCTCGTGCACCCGACCTTAAAAGGTCGGGGCTACATGGGTGGTAAATATGGGAGACCTTTATCCACCCATGGCGGGAGGGAAGATTTGCAAAATATCTCCCTCTTTCAAGCTGGTCTGCTTGAGATTGCGTAGACTGGTGCCGTTAAGCAAAATAAGCGAATAATCTTGAATCTTCCCATCCACTTGAACTCCGTCGGCTCGGAGCTGTTCCCGGAGGTGGGGGCCAAACCTCTCTTCAACTTCGGCTAGAGCCTCGTCTAAGTTGTCAGCTTGTAAGGGAACGCTGTCTACGCCTAAATATTGACGCCAGAGGCTATAAAACTTTACAGTGATTGATGCCATTTTTAATACCTGCTCAATTCGATGTTGTCAGCAATACCTTCCATCGCATCTAGCATAAGAAGATGGTTACGAAGTGGTTTCCCGATTCCCGTAATAATCTTGACTATTTCCTGAACCTGCCATGCGGCAATCATTGCCGGTGTAGCTGACGGATTACCGAGTTTCACTTCTATACCCTGCTCAGGAAGGCTGTCGGACGAACCATAAATGCAAGACAGCCCTGCATCTTCTGGGAAGATGGTCGTTAGCTGCCCGCTGAACCCAGCAATTGTTCCATGTACGAAAGGGATTCTTAAGTCCCGACAAGCTTCCTCAACTGCAAAACGTGATGGCAAATTATCCAGCCCATCGGCCACTACCTTGGCATCCTTGAGTAGTCTATGAGCATTCTCCTTGGTTAGTTTCTCCAAAAATGTTGTAGCCGTGACTGCTGAGTTTATATCCTTAACTCTTTTTGCCGCCACGGTGGCTTTATAGTCGCCCAGGTTCTTTTCTGTAGACATCAGTTGCCGGTTCAAATTCTGTTCGGCAAAACGGTCGTTATCAATAATAATGATATGTCCTATCCCTTGCCTGGCCAAGAGTTCTATTATAGTGCCGCCTAACCCGCCCGCGCCCACTACAGCCACGGTTGACTGCAATAACTTTATCTGTCCGTCCAAGCCAATTGTGCCTGTATTACGGAGATAACGCCAGGGGGTGATACCCTGCTTTAATGCTGTTATTTCTACCTCTCTAGCCAAACCCCCCTTCGTCTGAGTGATTGAAGTCACTGCTTTCAGGCTGATAACAGGATATTTCTTGCCATCCGGGGCAACATATATCTCTGCAGATTCGGCGATATACTGGATAATATCCTTGCTGCCCATGCCGCTTTTTCCGAAGGTGTCTCTATAAACATGTAGCCCCGAGGCTTTAGCCTCGGGAGCCCGACCCTAAAGGGTCGGGACTACATTTTCGGACAGCCTGTTAAGTACGGTATGGCAATATGATAGCAAAATGGGACGAATTTAGCATTAAAGGCAATAAGAGGGAGAAAGAGAAGCAGACAAAAGACATATTAATTCAAATTCTCCACTTGTCATTCTGAGCGAAGCGAAGAATCTAGCCTCCTGATGTGGTTGACTCTTGGTGAGATTCTTCGGTCGCTTCGCTCCCTCAGAATGACAAAGAGAAGGCGCTCCCTCAGAATGACATAAACGAAGGGCTCGCAATGACAGTCTTGATGTTTTGGTCATTAGTGCTTGGGTATTTGAATTTGTTTAGGGTTTAGAAATTAGGATTTAGGATTTCCTAAAATGTAGGTAACATGTAGCCGCGGGGTTAGCCCCGCTCAAATCAAATAAACATGTAGTTGCGAGGCTTCAGCCTCGCCCCGTGGACGCCCCCGGCGCGACCTTAAAAGGTTGCGGCTACATGGGTGGTAATATGGGCGACCCTGAAGGGTCGCAGCTACATTGGTTGGTTCGCGTTAAGAGAAGAGCTTGAAATCCAAACTAGCACTAAGGTCCTATGGCCAGTACTAATTTCCTATCTGTAAGGCATACCAAATAGCTACCGATTTGTATTGACGCCGTGACGTAGGTGATATAGTATGGAATCGCGTAGCTGGCAAACAACAAAGAAGGGAGGTAAAACATAATGCGAAAGTTAGTGAGAACAGTGCGTAATGCCTTCAGGTATGGTGAGGCGGGCTTCACCCTCATCGAGCTCCTGGTGGTCATCGGCATACTGGCGGCACTGGCAGGTGTGGTCACCCTGGCGGTTACCCAGTTCATCGGCCGGGGTCAAACGGAAGCTTGCCAGACGGACTTCCACAATGTGCAGACTGCTGTGGCAGCTTGTATGGTGGAGAATAATGGGAGTGTGGATCCGTGCGACAATGTCGATGCTGAGCTTGTCCCCACATATTTGTTGCAATTACCGCTTGGTTCGTACACCGTTGACGCGAACGGCACAGTTAGCCAAACTGGGTGTCCGAGGTAAAAGAATAAGCCATCGGCATGCATTCAGTGTCGTTTCCAAGCACCTCCTAAGTAGGGGTAATGGGGCAGACCTTTAAGGTCTGCCCCATTGTTTTGGGGGATGGCTTCGGGGTTTTCGGCCCCCTGGCGATCTTTTGTCACCCTGAACATTTACTTTTGTCACCCTGAACGAAGTGAAGGGTCTACTCCATTCATTGCCTAGGTCCTTCGCTGCGCTCAGGATGACATGTAATTAAGGCTCCAGATTCTTTGGTCGCTGCGCTCCCTCAGAATGACAAAAAGAAGGCGCTCTCTCAGAATGACAAGCGAAGGGATCAGACACTAAAACATGTAGCGGCGAGGCTTTAGCCTCGCCCCGCGGACGCCCCCGGCGCGACCTTAAAAGGTCGCGGCTACATGGGTGGTAATATGGGCGACCCTGAAGGGTCGCCGCTACATTTAGGTCTGGCTCTTTACTATTCGCCCATTTGTCTGGTAGTATTATTAGTCAGACGAGGTAGTTATGCTTACTGAGTATATTAATAAGGCGATGAGCAAGGCGGTTTATGATAAGCTAGAGGATGGGTCTTACTGTGGTAAGATTGCTGAGTGTCCAGGAACTATTGCCTTTGCTGAGACACTGTACCACTGTCAGAACGAACTAAGGGCTGTTCTTGAAGGCTGGCTGCTGGTTAAGATAAGGCACGGCGACCATCTTCCAATCATGGATGATATTGACCTGAATAAAGGTATGCCAGCTCTCAAGGAAGCGACAGCTCATGGCTAGATGGGCACCTTGCAAAAGGAGGGCCTTCATAGCCAAGTTAAGTCGATTAGGTTTCACTCCACCGGAGCCAGGCGGACGTCATTTTTATATAAGATATGGTACATATACCCTGGCTATCCCCAGTAATCCTGAGTACTCAGTCCCTCAGCTAAAAATGCTTCTCAAAGAGGTGGAACAGATTCTAGGCAGAGAGATTTCTGTCTCGGAATGGCAAAGCTTATAGGGGAAGGACTGTCCCCACATGTAGCCCCGACCCTAAAGGGTCGGGGCTACATGTTTGGAAGTCTGAGTAGATTAGCGGTGAGGTTTTAGCCTCGCCCAGGCAGCCCCATTAGGGAATCCTGTCATTGCGAGGAGCATTAGCGACGAAGCAATCCCAGAGATTGCCACCCCTTCGCTGCGCTCAGGGTCGCAATGACAGTTCTTCGTGTGTTTTGGTCATTGGTTTCCGGGGTTTTGGATTTGTTTGGGATTTAGAATTTCGGATTCAGGGTTCCCTGATATGTAGCAGCGAGGCTTTAGCCTCGCCCAACCCCCGGAGCCCCAGGCGAGTCTAAAGAGCGACGGCCACGTTTCTTGAGAGTGGTTCCTTTTACGTTGACTTTGGTGACGAGTTTTTCCACTTCCTCGGCATCGTGGCAGTGCTCCAGGACCGTTGGCCAGTCGATTATCTCCTTTATGTAGAGGGAGGCTAGGTCATCGTCCATGGTGCGCATGCCTGAATCGCCATGGGTGCGGATGGTGTTAGGCAAAAGATACGGCTTGCCCTCGCGGATCAAGTTTTTCACCACTGAGTTAGCCAGCATTATCTCCACCGCGGCTATCCTGCCGCCCTTGATTCGGGGCACCAGTGTCTGACATAGCACCCCCACGAGCACTGAAGCTAGCCTTGCCTGAGCCATGTACCTTTCGTGAGGTGGGAAGAGGTCGATTATCCTTTCTATTGATTGAGCAGCGCTGGGGGCATGACCGGTGGACAGAATCAGGTGCCCGGTCTCAGCCACAGTGAGCACGGTAGCTGCCGTCTCCAAGTCCCTCATCTCCCCGATCAAGATAACATCTGGGTCTTGCCTGAGCACGTATTTCAGGGCGCTGGCATAAGAGTAGGTGTCAACTGATAGTTCTCGTTGGGACACGGTACACTTGATGTTCGGGTGCCTGTACTCTATCGGGTCTTCGATTGTAATCACATAGCGGTTGTCAGTCTGATTCAGGTGTTGAATCATAGCTGCCAGGGTGGTGGTCTTACCTGAACCGGTGGGGCCGGTGACTATAATCAACCCTCTGGCCCTGGCAATCAAGTCTTTGCATATCTGGGGCAAACCCAGCTCATCTATGGTCGGTATTTTTGGCGGCAGCAGCCGGATGGCCAGGCTGATAGCTCCCTGCTGCTGGCAGGCGTTGCATCTCAAGCGGCTGCCACCGGGCATAGAGAAGCCGAAGTCCAGCTCTAGGTCCTGGCTGAAAGTTTTTCTTTGTTGCGGTGTAGTTATCTGTTCGAAGAGCTGGTTTATATTCTCAGCAGTGAGCTTTGGGGCGCTGCTGTCTAGTATTTGTAGTTCGCCGTCAATGCGTAACAAAGGTGGAGAGGAGGCTATCAGGTGTAAGTCTGAGGCAAGCTTGGCCTCAGCCTGGCGAAGCAGGTCCATGATTTCCATTTTGATTATGTCTCCTTGCGATAAGGCAAGGCTAAAGCCTCGCACTACATTTCTCGGAATGGCAACCGAGCATTTCAAGAGGCTGTCCGAAAATGTAGCCCCGACCCTTTATGGTCGGATTCCCGAGGCTAAAGCCTCGGGTCTACATGTTTAATGTGTATCACCAATGTAACTATAACTTCTCCCACAAAGTGGAGAGAAAAATTGTCATATAGAGTTTTCGGACAGCCTGTCAAGCTATTTAAGTGTCAGGCTGAACTGCCACTCGTTGTATTCTATCTCATGCATATCCGATATTAATACTTCGGAGAACTGCCCGGAGTTCCTCAAGTTGCGGACATAGTTCACAATCGTCGTCTCAGCAGGGGCGGTGCCACTTATGGTCAGGCTCTGGCTATAGCTGATTGACATTAGCTCGATGATGCCCGGCAGCAGGCTGGTTGTCTTGCTTAAATCGCCATTTACCTTTATCCGCTGTGCCTTGGCGCTATCCAGCGGCGGCTTAAAGGCATCGCGCGTCTTCTTGGCTTCATCAACTTTTGTCTGCAGCTGCTTAAGTGCTGCCTCAGTTCCTTGTCGAATCTGAACCTGGGTCTGGGCGCTGTTGACCTTAGCCTGCAAGGATAAGGTCTCTCTGGATGTCTGCAGGGTTGATATAGCCAGCAGGAAAATCACGGCGATGGCTACCGGGATGAACACCCAGGAAACGATTTGGATGATGGGACGGGGTTTGGGCAGATAGGCTTCTGGCGTGACATTTATGTTGACCCGTGCCTGGCTGACATCCGTCCGCATCATTTTAAGAGCCAGGCCTATATTTGCTGCATATTCACTGGTGTTCAAACTGTCAGTGTAAGACAGCAATTGAGGCAATGGCTTGACCTGATATTCTAGTGTCCCTGCCAGCATTTCCCCCAGCTCACCGCTAACAAAAGCAGCTGTGTAGTGGGTGATGGGATTTTCCTTGTGGCTTGAA
The DNA here is from genome assembly GCA_016865855.1 of Chloroflexota bacterium. Lineage (GTDB taxonomy): Bacteria > Chloroflexota > Dehalococcoidia > GIF9 > UBA5629 > 9FT-COMBO-48-23. The sequence continues at coordinate 8,197 of VGNX01000054.1, forward strand.
TTATAGAAGGCAACAGTTCTTTCCAGCTCCTCTTTTACCTCGGATATTTTATCAGGCACGGACGCAGCGCTGGCCGGGAAGGGCAGGCTACGGATTAATTCAGGTACACCATCAATCATAACTACGATATCAAAGCCAACTGGCTGGACATTTATTATTATGGCATCTCTCTCATCAGCCACTCTGGCGAGGGCTAGAGGTCTAACGTCCATGGCTTCAGGCTTGAGCCCCGCCTGGTTTAACGTGTCCAACATGGCATCAACCGTATTGCGGGGCAAGCCGACGATACACATGGCGGTCTCTATATCTGACACAGATATTGCCTGCCATGAGGTATAAAGCTCGTTCAGTGGCACTAGCATTACCCTCTCCATTTCCTGCTTGGCGGCCTCGTCCAGCAATTTTTGGGGCAGCCGGGGCAGGTTAACCACGCGGTATATGGAATGTATGCCGCTGATGCTGACCACAACCTTTTTTTCGTTGATACCATGGGCTGACAGAAGCTCGGTAAGGCGCTGGCTAACCGTAGCCGTATCAATGACGATACCGTCACGAACCAAACCTGGCTCCAGCGGCAAGCTGGCGACCGCTTCTACCTGCTTCCCTTTAACCACCAGCATTTTTATAGAGGTATCTTCAATGTCTAAAGTGACCATAGCTGCTACTTACTGCCTTCATAACAAAATATGTCAATCGTGATGCTGGCGGTATCGTACTCCCCCTCCTTCCCGGCAACTGTAAAAGTCAGCTGCTTAATCTGGGATGTGGGGAGCTTGTCATCCAGAGCCAGGAGGAAGTTCTGGAACTTGGGCACCTGTCCTTTAAGACCAAGCGTAATAGTCAATACTGGGCCTATGGCTTCTTTTGGTTGGGAAGTTGATACCTTAGTCTGCGTAACGTATATGTCATTTAGCTCAGCCAGCTCGAGGAGGCTATCGATGATTTCGGGCGATTGGCTGGTATTGGGGAAAATGGCCTTTGTTACCTCTGTCTCAGCCTTAATTTGCGCTAGCTCAGCCTCCAGTTTAGCTTTTGGCGTTTCCTCTACTGCCAGTATCTTCTCCAGGTTGGCAAGAGTGGCCTTTAACTCAGTTTGCCTTTCTGGCTGCTGCTGGTTGATTACCCACAGGGGGATGAATATAATCAGGAAACCGCCGATAAGCAGGACAAGCTGGCTTACCCGTCCCAGCTTGGGCAGTCTGTCGAGGAAACCTTTTTTCTTTTCCGTCGTCTCAGGTTGAATCATCTTTGACTACCTGGTCTTAGGGGGTGTTTAGCACAGGCCCAAATGTCATCCTGAGCGAAGCGAAGGATCTAGGAAGCGGAGAACGTAGGGACGGGTCTTCAGACCCGTCCGAATACTGGGATAACTTCTCCACGCTCAATGATGCCTTGAATGGTCAGGTCAATTACCTCCTTTATATTCTTTAAGGCTTCTTCTCTGGTATATCCCCAGGTAGCACCGCCTTTGTCCTCAAGGATTGGACAGTAGGCAATCCAGCGATTTTCGTCGGGTTCAACCACTACTCTAAAAACGTAAGTCTTCATTTTTTCACTCTTTCAGCCCACCAGACAATCTTAACCAACTATTTTTACTACCTCTTCATGCGGAATCCTCCTGGAGGGAGTTTTCAGGCGTCTTTCCAGTTCTTCTTTAAATTCTGGCTTGAGTTCTAAACCGGAATCAGGGTCTCCAAAGAACTCCAAGATTTTCTGTTCTATGAGAAGCTCCAGTTCGTCAATGCTCAGGTCTTTGGCTTTTGCCACATTTATCTCCTCGAGTTCTTGAATTTGTTGGCTCATCCTTCAATTAAATCTAGTGTAGCACTTTTGCTCTGGAAAAAAGCTATCTCAATCTGTCCATGAAAGCCTTCAGCAGTTCTTTCTCAACAGGTCGAGGAATCTCCCTGCCTTCCTTTTTAGCAATCTCTAGCCATAGGTCAATAGCTATTTTTATTTCTTTTAAAGCTTCCTCTTCGGTTTCTCCAAAAGCTGAACACCCTGGAAGCTCCGGGGCTAGTGCAATATAGCCCTCATCTTCTTGGCTATGAAATATTTCTATGCTGTACTTATAATTCTCCATCTATCTCCACCAGGTTATATTTTTCGATGACCTTTACAAACTGCCTAACTTGATATGGCTTTGCTTTGCCTTTGACATTCTGGAAATTTAATAGCTCCTCTATTCCTTGCCTGGCAAATATTCTGTGACTACCCTTGCCGCCTTTGAACTTGAAACCAAGTAGCTTTGCTGTTTTACAAAGCTCCTCAAATCGAACATTTGCGTGTTGCGTCAAAATAAACTGTTACCAAACTGGGCATGGTTGCGTCATAAATTGTGTTACCGAAGCCTGATTAGTTTTGCCCTTCTTTTGTTGATTAGTGGGACGCTCTGCCAAATCCCATAGACA
>VGNX01000055.1 GCA_016865855.1 Chloroflexota bacterium
TGACATGGTCAATTCTTGTCCCTTATGGTATCCTTTCTCCATCGGTATATCCTCCTTTGTTTTTATTTGGCTTTCCTATAGGGTAGGATATGCCGATTCCTTTTTCCACCACATTCGGGACACTAGCCATTTGAATACACGTCTGAGCACTGTAGGAAGCATTAATCATCAATTGAGCTACGCTATCATGGATTTCGGAGGATAGTTTTCTCCGCTCGTTCTCTTGAGCGTTAGTTAACTGAGTGAGCAGTTCTTCCAACCTAAGTTGATGAGTTTTGATGCTTCCAAATAACGTGGCATTTTCGATAGCAATAGCAGCTTGCCCAGCAAGGATAGATAGTAGTTCTAAATCGCTTTGGGTAAATGGCCTTTCTCCAACTGTTTTGCCAGCGTTGAGCACACCGATGGTCTTCCTTTTAACTACCAAGGGTACGCATAGCGCCGAGACAACTCCTGTTTGTCTCATTTGTTCCTTCAAATATCGGTTGGTTTTTGTCTCTTCATTCAGTATGAGTGGCTTTCTCGTTTTAGCTACCCAGCCAGCAATCCCCTCTTCTATTTTCGACTTGGTAGCGTCAACTATTTGCTGAGATAGACCAATTGCCGCCTTGATAGTTAACTCCTGGGCAGCTTCATTTATCAGCATTAAGGAAACCCTGTCAGCACCAGTTTCTAGAGCAGCAGTCTGGACAATAAGATTGAAAAGCTCATGCACCTCTAACTTAGACATTAAAGCTTTACTCACCTCAAACAGCGGCAGGAGCGCTCTTAGGCGAATATTTTCCTTGGCCAAGTTGCCTTTTTCTAAAGCACTTTTAACGGCTGCCCTGAGTTCCTGAGCGGTGAAAGGCTTCGCTAAGAAAGATTGGGCACCTACCTTTAAAGACTCAAGAGTGATATCAACCGTGCTATAGCCAGTCATGATAACCGCAGTGACATTCGGGTCAAACTCCCGAGCTCTCTGTAATAGCTCGAGTCCATTTATGTCAGGCATTAAAACATCAATTAGTAGCAGGTCAAAGCTTTCCCTTTCGATGATTCCCAGCGCTTCATGACCAGAATTCGTGCCCCTGACGTCATATTCTTCCTTGGTTAAGGCATTCGTAGTAAGGAGCAGTATTGCTGGTTCATCATCAACTATCAGGATTCTTTCCTTTGGCAAGGTTTTCCCTCTATCTATAGTGTGGCTTGGTCAGAGCTATTTTAGCACAACTATCAGGCGAATCGCCATAGATAACTCCTCCTCCTACTGAACAAACCGTCAGATTGTGTGATATACGTCTCCCAATAGACAATGGTATAATGTCAACCATCAAAGGCCATTGGCAGGTCTCAAGGGAGAATGTTATGGAAGATAGAGTCGCGATTTTCATAGACGGAAGCAATCTATATCATGGTTTACGAAGTAACTTTAGACACCATAACCTCAACTTCGCTGAATTTGCCACTAAGCTATGTGGTTCCAGGCGCTTATTCCGAACATATTACTACAATGTCTTACAGGACCCGACTCAACGGCCTGATAACTATCGAGAGCAACAGGAATTCCTTGATACCCTGCGCAAGACTCCATATCTAGAGATTCGACTAGGGAGTACCAAAATGACACAGGGTATCCTTGTTGAGAAGGGTATAGATATTATGTTGGCTACAGACCTGCTATATTTTGCTTGGAACGACTTCTATGATGTGGCAGTGCTTGTGAGCGGTGACTCTGATTTTGCCTATGCTCTTCAAGCTGTAAAGAACATGGGTAAGCATGTCGAGGTGGCCTACTTCGAGAGTGGGGTGTCCAAGGATCTCTTGAATGTAGCCGATAATCGGTATCTCCTAAACCGGAGCTTCTTCAGTGGTTTGTGGACACGTAAACGTTATACCGATCTCAGAAGAGTGACTGGAGAAAGTCAGAAGTAAGGCCATTTCGGGTGGCGAATAAGCCTCCGTCGACAGCCAAATTTTTAGAGGGTAACCTCACATAGTCAGAAAGAAACTGAACAATTCATCGAAAAGTAACTATCCGTCGTATTGCACAACTCAATGTCACAGAACCTAATCCTCGAAATCACGGAGCGCCTCAGGACTAATAGAACGCCGAAATGACTGCGTGATTTCGAATTTAGCTCGACCGGCGGTGCAGCCATCCAAACTGCGCATAACGCCGTGAAAACGGTGATAAGGGATTGAAACCAGCAAGTCCTCTGGCTTGTAGCCTTTAATCTTCCGGCTGGTATAGTCCATAAGGCTTACACTCAGCTCCCCTGTTACCACGGGGTAGGCCACAGCCTGATGGCAGGTTGAGCCGCACATCTCAAGCTTCGGAGGTATGCCTGTCTCATAGCCATCCAGCGTGACCAGCCGACAGGCTTGCAAGGCGTTGCAGATGAACAGCACCACATCAGGCTCAAACTCCGCCTTCTCCAGGGGCGATAAAACAACGTGTTCAGCAAGACCAAGAGGCGGAGGGGCAGTGAGATATTGCATCCTGTGAAGAGCTGCTATCGAGCAAAAAAGCTTTTCCCCTTTGACCAGAAATTCTTTCATAGCCTTGTCCCCCTCACCCTTCGGCCGCTCCCCCAACCCCAGATGCCAGGTTCCACCTCCACAAGCTGACGTCGAAGCCGTAAGGTCAATGACCTTCCCATCCCGAGCCTGGATAAAAGCATTGCAAACACGGTGTTTGCCTGAAGCTGCCTTCGAAGGTAGCTCCATCGAATAGGTGATGGCTACCGGACTCCCTTCCAACCCAAGAACCTCTTTTATTTCACTCGCATAGTCTTGCCACTTCATTCTGCTCCTCCTTTGTTACGGTTTCATACCTGCGATTTTTCGACCTTCTCGACTTCGATGGTGCATTCTGTAACCAGAGCGGCAAAGGCACCCAGAGCCGCCAGAACCGGGGCGGCCATAATCCCTATCGCCGCTGCCGGTGCTCCTATTGACAGCGGAATCTCCAGTACAGTTTTACCTTCATGGATGACACGCACGCGCCTGATGTTACCCTCATGTATAAGCTGTTTGACTTTATCAACCAATTCGCCTCCCGATATAGTAAACTTTTCACTGGTAGCCATCGGTAACCTCCCATTGTTTGGTTGTTTACTAATGTAGCGGCGAGGCTTTAACATCGCTAGTCATTCTGAGCCCTCCGCTTCCTGCCATTCCGAGCCCTCCGCCTTTTGTCATTCTGAGCGCAGCGAAGAATCTCATATACATGTAGCGGCGAGGCTTTAGCCTCGCTACAGAAAGGTGACCCTAAAGGGTCGCAACTACATTGGAAACGGACCGTTGATAAACACTCTCAATTACTCCTTCTTGCCCCCCCAAATGCCCCATAACAAGTATAACACATGGTTGCACTGGCCATAATCTGTCAGACCGTTATCTCTGATGTCATTGCGAGCCGTCCCTCATCTGTCATTGCGAGCCGAAGGCGTGGCAATCCCAAAAGGTCAAAAATAAAAATTTAAAGGTCAAAATGGCAGATGAAAATGCAAAAATCGTTTTTTGTTCTTTGGAGGCAGAAGACTCGCAGCGATGTGACCCTAAAGGGTCGCAACTACATTGAAAATTGACTGTTAATAAACACTCTCACTTCGCTTGGCTCAGGACAGGCTCTGAATGTCTGCCCTTACTTTTGACTTTTGACTTGTCATTTTGCATTTTTATATTTGACCTTTCATTTATGAGATTGCCACGTCGCTGTGCTCCTCGCAATGACAGAAAAGACACGGCGTCACTAATCATAGGAAAGAGTATGATCTCTTCCTGATATAGAATGAAATGAGTTATAATTTCAGCCAGAATCTTCAGACGCTCAGACACCTAGCAAACAGTATGTTTATATAAAGGAGGAAAACTATGAGTAAGCTACTGATGGGCCCGCAGACATTGATCTATCCCATGCCGGCACTCCTAGTCGGGGCAAACGTAGATGATAAACCAAATTTTATGGCAGTCGCCTGGAGCGGCATTGCCAACGGCGAGCCGCCTATGATTTCTGTAGCCATACGCCACCAGCGGTACACGCTCAAAGGCATCAAGCAAAACATGACTTTCTCTGTTAACGTACCGGCAACCGATTTAGTAAGGGAAACAGATTACTGCGGCATCATATCCGGGGCTAAAGTTAATAAAGCAGAGGTCTGCCGGTTTAAAGTGTTTTACGGCAGACTGGATAAAGCCCCGCTCATTGAGCAGTGCCCAGTTAATCTAGAGTGCAAGGTGGTGCATATCCTGGATTTAGGCAGTCATTCGCTTGTTATCGGCCGGATCGAGGAGACCCACGTCTCAGATAGCTGCCTCACCGACGGAAAACCAGATGTTAATAAGATTAAGCCCTTTATTTACACCACATCCCCAGCTAGTCAGTATCAAGCCCTTGGAGAAGTCATAGCCAAAGCATTCAACATCGGTAAGGAGCTAAAGGCAAAACAATAAACACTGGAGATGAAATTTGTAACTGGACAATAATAGCTAGTGGGCTAGCCGCATGGTTATCAAAGCCGCACCCACATAAAAGCCTATACTTATGAGGATAGAAGGCACGAGCCCCCATCGGGGTAAGATAAATATCATGGCGACGGCGTATAAAAGCCAGGCTGGCAGCAATATCAGCATGCCCTTGAAATAGGAAACTGTGGCATCAACACCGCTGGTAAAGTATATGCTGAACAAGGTTACAATAGTGATGCTGGGGAAAAAGGCTACAAAAGCAGCAAGCAGCCCTTTCCCTTGACTCCCAAAGTAAGTTACCAGAGCTACAATTGTTCCTCCAAGAAAAAAATACAAAGACAACCACTTAACATCCATCAATTACCCCCCCTGGGCCATTCATTAGCACTAATGTGATATGCTAGCCTCGATTGGTGGCTTTGTCAATATTTTTAATCATCGAAATCCATGACGACATGCGTGTTGACAGCGGGATTATAATATGACAGACGCAGATAAAGACGACCTTGACCAACATCCGGAGATGAATAAAATGGCCGCTGTACAAAAAACTTCGCTCTACATCTTTGCCGCATTCGCCATCATTTTCATTGCTGCCCTGCCATTTCAACCTTATCTTGGAAACTTTGTCATTAAAGCCCTACCAGCAATAAGCCTCTCCGCACTGGCATTGACCACAGTCAGCGGATCGAGAGGCAAGTTACTGTTTGTGTCTCTTCTACTCTGTGCCGCCGGCGATGTAGCCTTAGAACTAGGGGCAGGAAAGTACTTCGTTATCGGCCTGGGATTCTTCTTAATTGCCCAGATTATGTTCATCGTGACTTTCTCCAGGGATTTCAAGATGCAAAGGTCCAGGATCCCCATCATCGTCATTCTCGCTATCTATGCTTTAGCTATAGCCTCCATCATGACACCTTCGCTCAAAGAAATGGCGATACCGGTTTATTTCTATTTGACAGCGATAACCCTGATGGGCATTTTTGCAGCATTGAGAGCAGCAAAGAATAAATTTACCATCTATGGCGCACTCTCCTTCATCGTTTCTGATTCAATAATAGCCGTCAACAGATTCATGGTGCCAGTGCCAGCGGTTGATTATATTGTCATGGTTACCTATTACCTGGCACTATTTCTAATAGTTTATGGGTTTATGAAAGAATGATTGGCTTATCGTAGACCAGCGTGGACTAGTCTTCGCCCTTCAGTGTCTCGTAACCTTCCCTTATGAGGAAGGCTACAATTATTAAGCCTATGATTGGGTCTGCCTGCCATAAACCGAACACGTAATTCAAACTCAGTCCTATAAGCAAAGCAACCGACAGGAAAAAGCAGGCAAGCGTTTCCTTAGAGTCAGCCATGAGGCTCCTGCTGTTCAATAATTTGCCGGTTTGATATTTCCAATAAAATAAAATCGGCATCAGCATTGCCGAGATGATGGCAATAATTATCCCGAGAAGGCTGGGCGACGGAATTTCCTGAAGATAGAGCTGCTTCGCCGATTCATACAAGACATAGGCGCCAAGTATAAAGAATGTATAGGCAACCAGCCTGGTTGCCTTATTCTCAACCTCTTGTTCCTCCACCTGCGACAAAGCCCCGTGCTTCCTGAATCTCCAAACCATGACACCGCACGATAGGGACTCAACAAAGCTATCAAGACCAAATCCAACCAGAGCTATGCTGCCAGCTAGCAATCCAGCGAAAACCGATACTACACCCTCCAGTACATTGTAGCCGACAGTGAAGTAAGAGAGTAAAAGCGCCCTTCGGTGAAGTTTAGAAACCACAGAACCGCCGGTATTCATACGTCCACAAAATCAAAAAAGACATCATGCCACGGGTAAGGTAAAGAAAAAGATGCTTCCCTTACCCTTCTGGCTTTCTACCCATACCTTTCCCCCATGCAACTCTACAAGCTGCTTCACCATAGCCAGTCCTATCCCGGCTCCCCCATGCCCCCTGTGTCGTGACCGGTCTGCCTTATAGAAATGGTCGAAAACATAGGGGAAGTTCTCTGGAGCTATGCCACCCCCCGAATCTGCTACAGATACCGTAACCCATCCCGGTGTGGTGTAACTTGCGCCGATTTTAATGGTACCACCGGCTGGTGTATATCTGAGAGCATTATCAATAAGATTGTGCAGCACCTGACGTATGCGGTCCCGGTCAATGAATACCAATGGCAACCCGGTCGGTAGCTCGGCACTAATCGAAACTTGTTTTTCCTGGCAGCGATTCTGGACGCTGGTTATCTCTGCAAAAATGAATTCGCCCAGCTCGGTGGCACTTTGGGACAACTTAAGCTGGCCAGCTTCGGCCAGTGACAGATCTCTGAGGTCGGTTATCAATCTGGAAAGAAGCACGGTCTCATCATACACCGAGGCGATTTGGTCCGGCGCAGGGGTAAGAACTCCATCAAGCCAGGCCTCCAAATTCCCCTGGATAATGCTGAGCGGATTGCGTAATTCATGAGCGATATCAGCCAGCAGCTGGCGTTTGCTTTTCTCTTTCTTCTCCAGCTGTTCTGCCATAGTGTTAAAGGCAGCAGATACCTCACCGATCTCATCATCCGTTTTCTGGGAAACCCGCTGTGAGAAATCGCCGATAGCAACTTTACGTGCTGCCAAAGTCAGTTGTCTCATAGGTCCTGTAATAAGCCAGCTGAACAAGAAACCCAAAGCAACGCCAACCAAGACAGCTACCAACGCCGCCAGCCATAAAGAATTACGAACGGCATCAAGGAAAGCTTGTTCAGCCTCACCTATATAGAACCGCGCGCCACATTGACCACCGCAATCTGGATCAGTACAAACAGAGCCTGGCGGAGCCTGCCCCTGCCAATTTGTTTGGCAGTAGCAGATGAATTCACTCTGAACCGAATTATTCACCCACAGAGCTATAACACCTACACTCACCAATACAATCCCCACAAAGAGAAGTGAGAGTTTCACCGATAAACTTCGTATCATCATTTCTCCAGTTTGTAGCCAACACCGCGGACTGTAACCAGCGGATTGGCAGATTCCGGTGCCAATTTAGACATCTTCTGTCTGATATTCTTAATGTGAGCATCTATAGTGCGCTCGTAACCTTCGTAGGACTCGCCGAAGGCTGAATCCATCAGCTGGAGCCTGGTATAAACTCTGTCGGGATTACGGGCCAGGACAGAGAGCAACTTGAACTCAGCAGCCGTCAGACTGAGCAGTTGCCCCAAATAGGTCGCCTCATGTTTTTCTGGGTCCAGGCGAAGGTCTCCAGCAACAATCTGTTCACCTTGCTTCAGCCCTTCCCTGTACCTACGCAACACAGCATTAACCCTGGCGGCAAGCTCACGAGGACTGAATGGCTTGGTAACGTAGTCATCAGCACCCATCTCAAGTCCAACAACCTTGTCTATCTCCTCATCACGAGCAGTCAGCATAATGATTGGCACGTTTGATTGCTTTCTGATGGTTCGGCAAACCTCCAAGCCATCCAGCTCAGGCAAATTCAGGTCCAGCAGGATAAGGTCTGGCTTATGACGCTGAGCCTGCTCAATAGCAGTTTTGCCGTCGGCAGCAATGATAACATTGTAGCCATCCTTTATAAGGTACGCCTTAATAAGTTCGCAGACCTTAGGCTCATCATCAACCAACAAAATCTTGCTACGTGCCATTTCTTGTCCACTGTGCTACAATCTGAATTTTAGCATATAAAACTGATAGGGGCGAGGTGGTCGCTTCGCCCCTATCTCTTAGGAGGTATATTTGATTCGTCGGTACCCCGACTAGACAGTTATCATAGAAAGCTATCTTCAGTATCTGTGACATGGCGGCTGGTAGTTGGCACCATTGTCACCAGACCATCCACCCGGCCCGTAACCGGCTCCTGGACCTGGACCATAACCACTGCTCCCACAGCCTCCCCAGCTACCACCATTACCGGCACATGGACAGTTAGCATACTGCAGGCCAGGACATTGTGAACATCTCGAGTAATCATCATATGATGCTGTGGGGCTGGTCAAAACCGAAGTGCCCTTTTCTTTAGCCAGGACTAGCCCGGCACCGATGACCAGCACCAGTACTGCAATCAGGATTGGTATCCCGATTTTCAACAGCTTGTTCATGTACATTCGCCTCCTTTCCAAGTTTTTTACTACCCTAAATAATAGCAGGCTGATGTGAATTTACTATGAAGATAGGGTGAGGTTTTTGTGAAATTTGGTGATTTAGCTAAGAGAGAGGAAAAAGAGCTGGAACCTGACAAATGCTGCTATTAAATACGGGCGGTATCCCAAAGTAGCCACCTTTATGGGAAAATGGTGGCATGACAAGAGTATTTAGATGTCCCAGATGTGGGAATACTAAAACATGGGCAGTAAGGCATGGTAGAGAAAAGGTTCTGCTTGCCGTCACATACATAAACCTTGAGCAGGCAACGTCCACCGCAATCATGGCTGCAACTAGTAGTTCTTATCTCTATTTGCCCATTTCGACACCTTTGAGTGGTCGTCTACTTACTTCTGACTGCTTCCAGCACGATCTCGGGCAACATCTTTACCTGCAAATCAGCTTTGTCCTGCAACTTGCCTCTAAGGCTATGGTAGCAACCTGAACAGATGTTAACCACTGTCTTGGTCTTTAGACCGCCAATGAGCTGTTCCATGTGCGGCGGAATATAGCAGCACAGATTGGTGTCCAGATTGTTCACCTTGAGCCCCTGTATCTTGTTAAGCACCCGCACCGCTGGCGAAACATCCACCGGCTCATTCGTGATACGCCGCCGAAACCGATAACAGCCAGCGTAATAGTCCACCTCCGAGTCCAGCTTACCGCCAGTAAAATAGCGGTCGAGAAGCTCGCTGTAGGAGATGACCTCCAGTTTGGTCTCTGCCAAGCAATTGGTATAGGTTGGCTCACAAGCGGAGCAGAACAGGACAATTGATTTCGCCCTCAGCGCTTCAGCCTGCTTGAAGTTTTCCAAAATGAACTCTCTGGACAGCTCCTTTGATTTAGCGACGTCTTCTTCATTCTTTGCCATCACTGCAGGTTGCCCGATAGGCATCCAACCGCAACAATACTCTTTTTGAAGCAGCGTATAGTCCACCTTAAAATAGTCGAGCAGCTCCTTCAGGTCTCGCATGACATGGGGCATTCCCTCAGGTTGAAAGCAGCCGGTGATGAGGACATGCTCCGCTTTCTGCCCAATCTTAAACCCTATATCATCTACCAGAATCTTCCGTCTTTCCCCACCAGAACCTCTACAGGTGCCGTAAGCCCTAATGTTATCAACCAGCTTGCTGTCTATCATGTATCAAAACCTCCTTTTTTACTTATTGCCTCGCACTCCGAGGTAATTACATTCAAGCACAACGTTCTGTGCCGAAATCGTATTCCTTCAGTCCCTCATGATACAGAATTCCGATAGCCATAGCCTTGACTCCTGTAAACCTTCAACCTAGCCTGGCACCACAATTGGGACAGAATTTAGATTCGGGGGCAATGCTGGCACCACAAGTGGGGCAACAATAGGCCAGACTTGAGCCACAAGCCCCGCAGAACCGCTGACCTGAAGCACCCAGCCAACCGCATCTAGGACAGGCGATTTTTTGCCGTATTTCTTGGGTTGCCTGGGCCGTTGTTTCATACTTCGTCGCCCGTTCTTTCGCAACCTCTATTTTTGTTTGGGACAGCCTGCCACCTCCACAAATAGCCACAAAACAGACTACGGAGATAAGCACCATGACAATCAGATTAAACCCGGCAGGAAGCCATAATATCAGGTTCAGCAGCAACCCAATTACCCCTAGAATGAGCAGTAACCCACCTATAGCTTTCATGTGTATTGCCTCATCCGAGAGTGATAAGCTATGGCGCTAATTGTAGCAAATCTAGGAGGCAGCAAAAAACTACGATAGCGAGGAGGAAGACATGTAGCTGCGAGGCTTTAGCCTCGCCTGAGGCGACCATAAAGGGTCACAACATACTATAATCCTGAAGAGCAATAGCTCCGGCTAAATTTCTTTCACTTACACCGGTGGGCAGACCCCAGCCTCTCTTTTCCTGGCTCCCAACTTAGCGGTTAGATACGGGTTCATCCGCCTGG
>VGNX01000056.1 GCA_016865855.1 Chloroflexota bacterium
TCGGGCACGTGCATGCCGGCAAGGTAAGGCCTAGAACAAGCAACATGGCAATAAACAGCACCGCGAATTTGTATTTTTTGTTCAACATGACACCTCCTTTAAAACATTAGTTGTGACATCTATCTTTATACATTGCACAGTTGTTGTCAAGTCCCCAGGTTAACTCCTTGCGGACCTTGAACCCTGTGTTATAATATGTGAAGCTTCTGGCTGGGACGGATTTTATAAAAACATCTACCTTTTATCCCAAATCAATTTGTGCGCTTTTCTCAGAAAGAAATCAACCCTCAAATAAAGCTTAGGATACAAGGAGGCTTTTTGATGTCAGGAATCATCTCTTACGGGGCTTATGTGCCGCTCTGGCGGCTGAGTCGAGACGCTATAGGTGCTGCCTGGGGCAGACCATCTTTGGGCGGCGAGCGGAGCATAGCCAACAACGATGAGGATACCGTCACCATGGCCGTAGAGGCAGTGCTTGACTGCCTTGCCGGGACCGATCGCGATAGCATTGATGGCTTATACTTCGCCTCAACCACGGCACCTTTCCGAGAGAAGCAATGTGCCGCCCTGGTGGCAACTGCCGCCGACTTGAAACCAGAGATAATCACCGCCGACTTCGGTAATAGTCTACGAGCCGGAACCACTGCTCTCAGAGCAGCATTAGATGCAGTCAACAGCGGCTCGGCGCAAAACATAATTGTTGCCGCCGCTGACTGTCGCCTGGGTTACCCTCGTTCGGATTATGAGCAAAACTTCGGTGACGCCGCGGTAGCTCTGCTGGTAAGCAAAAACGGAAAACCGATCGCCAATGTTAAAGCCAGTTACACAATATCCAACGAGATGTACGATGTCTGGAGGTTGGACAAAGACACCTTCGTGCAGTCCTGGGAAGACCGCTTCATAATCGAGCATGGTTATATTGAAAACATGTCTAAAGCAATCACCGGTTTAATGAAAAAGCAGAATCTCTCGGCCGGGTCCATCACTAAAGCCGTGCTTTACGCACCTACTGCCAGAACTCAGCAACAGCTTGCCCGCCAGCTAGGTTTCGACCCGAAAACACAACTTCAGGACTTGCTGAATAACAACTTGGGTGTATGCGGCTGCGCCCATGCATTATTGTTGCTGGTGGCAGCTCTAGAGGCTGCCAAGGAAGGTGACAAATTCCTCGTTGCCAGTTACGGAGACGGCAGCGACGCCTTCTTCATCGAGGTCACAGCTGAGGTGGACAAAATCAAAACCGGTAGGCGCGGAATAAAAGACTTTTTAGCTTCAAAGCGGGCACTGCCCACCTATGAGCGATACCTCAGTTATCGTGGTATATTAGAACCGCAGCCCGGAGAATCTTTCCGCCTCTTTCCATCAGCCTCTGTTAGCTGGCGAGAACGTAACTGGTCTCTCCGCTTTCACGGCAGCAAATGCAAGACTTGTGGCTTGGTTACATTCCCAATACAGAGAATATGTTACAACTGTATGGCTAAAGACAATTATGAGGAGATAAGGCTGTCAGATAAAAGGGGAAAGGTATTCACCTTCTCTCTGGACAATCTAGCTGGCAGAAGCGACGACCCCGTAATACCACAAACAGTCATCGAATCAGAATTAGAGAACACGAGAATATACTGCATAATGACAGATTGTGAACCTAAGGAGATTAAAGTCGGCATGCCAGTCGAGATGACTTTTAGAAGGATTTACGAAGGGGCCGGCATGTATAACTACTTCTGGAAATGTCGACCGATAAGATAAGGAGATAAACAGATGGAGAGTATAAAAGATAAAGTCGCCATAATAGGGATGGGTTGCACCAAGTTCGGGGAACGCTGGAATTTAGGCCTTGATGATTTAGCTATAGAGGCTGCCTACGAAGCCTATGAAGATGCCGGCATTGACCCCAAGGATATTCAGGCTTGCTGGTTTGGAACCGTGACTGCCCCGATAACCGGCATAGGAGCTACCCATGCCGCCAACCCACTGAAACTGCGCATCCCAATGACCCGCGTGGAAAACTGGTGCACTACTGGTCACGAGGCCTTAAGGAACGCCTGCTTTGGCGTGGCTTCCGGAATGTACGATATTGTACTGGCCCTCGGCGTGGAAAAGCTCAAGGATACCGGGTTTCCCGGGCTTGGCACTGGTCGAGGTATGGGGCCGGTACTGGAAGCTCGCCGTACTTCACCAGGCAGCTTTTCCCTCATCGCCACCAGATATTTCTACGCTTATGGATTAAGTCCAGAGGAAGGCAAAGCAACTATTGGTAAGATCGCAGTTAAGAACCACAACAACGGCAGCATGTCCCCCAAAGCCCATTTTCGCAACAAGATAACCTTAGAGCAAGTAATGAATGCACCAATCATCGCCTGGCCTTTGGGACTTTTTGATTGCTGTGGCAATAGTGACGGCGCAGCTGCTGCCATCCTGGTTCCGGCCAGCCAGGCAAAGAAATTCAGGGCTGACCCGGTTTATATCAAAGGTTTAGGACAATCATTCGACCCCCTGCTACCGCATACTCGTCCCCAATTTGACTGGCTTACCTGGGACTCTTTACGCAACTCTTCATGCCAGGCCTACGAGCAAGCCGGGATACGCAATCCCCGTGAAGAGCTTGATATCGCTGAGGTTCACGACTGCTTCACTATAACCGAGCTTATTATTTACGAAAACTTTGGCTTCAGTGCTCAAGGCAAAGCTAAAGAGGACATAGACGCTGGCTTTTTTGAGCTTTCCGGAGGGTTGCCAGTAAACACAGACGGCGGTTTGAAATGCTTCGGACATCCAGTAGGCGCCAGCGGTCTGAGGATGACCTACGAAGTCTATAAGCAAATACAGGGCAAGGCTCAATCACCCGAGCGTCAGCTAAAGGACGTTAAACTGGGCTTATCCCACACCTTCGGTGGTCCACCTCAGGTAAGCGCTGTAGCCATTCTGGGCAAGGACCTGGGCTAGAGCTAATGTGAACTTTGAGGAAGCATAAGACTTCTGTCAAGAAGGTGAAACCGTCCAGCAACCCGTCTTGTCATTCTGAGCCCTATGGGCGAAGAATCTCAAGACTCTTCGCGGAGTTTATCCTGAGCTAGATTCTTCGGTCGCTCCGCTCACTCAGAATGACACGAAGCGAAGGGCTCAGAGTGACAGACATTAACTCCTAGACGCTCTCTATGCACCGGTCTGTCAACTTTAAGTTAGCGTCAGAACACCAGGTATTCCTTCTGACTGCCGAAGACTCGGCGAAGCACGTCACACATTTCGCCCAGGGTCGCATAAGTCTCCACACATTCGATGAAGGCCGACATAGTGTTATCCTTACTTCGAGCTACTTCCTCCAGCCTCTCAAGCGTCTGATTTACCTTAGCATTATCTCTATTCTTCTTAAGCTGATGCAGACGCTCCACCTGCTTTCTCTCCTGTTCGGCATCAACTCGAAGCAACTTTTCTACTTTGGGATATGTAGAGATGAACCTGTTAACACCGACTACAGTCCTCTTGACTTCCTCAACTTCTTTCTGATACCGATAAGAGCTTTCCTGAATCTCTCTTTGCTGGAATCCCTGCTCAATGGCGGCCACAGCACCACCAAAACTATCGATTTTGGCAATATACTTGTTGGCTTCTCTCTCCAGAGCATCGGTAAGACTTTCGACAAAATAGGAGCCCCCAATGGGGTCAACAACGTCAGCAACACCGCTTTCGTAGGCCAATATCTGCTGTATTCGCAAGGCCATCTGCACCGACTCCTCCGTAGGCAGACAGACAGCTTCATCATAGCAGGATACAGCCAGGGACTGTATCCCACCGAGCACCGCCGCCAGCGCCTGATACGTAGCCCGCACGATATTATTCATAGGCTGCTGGGCGGTTAATGTTGACCCCCCGGTCTGAATATGAGTGCGGAACATCCAACTACGCGGGTCTTTAGCCTTAAACCGCTCTTTCATTATCTTAGCCCACATTCTACGGAGCGCCCTCAGCTTGGCAATCTCCTCAAAGAAATTGTTATTGGTCTGGAATATCCAGGAAAGTCTACCAGCAAAAGCATCTACCTCCAACCCGGCATTGATAGCAGCCTCGACATAGGCAATCGCGTTGGCCAGGGCAAAGGCAATCTCCTGAACGGCAGTAGCACCAGCTTCCCTGATGTGGTAACCGCCAATGCTAATAGTATTCCAGCGGGGAAGGTGCTGACTGCAATAGGCGAAAATATCAGCAGTCATGCGCATCGAAGGACGAGGCGGGAAAACATAAGTCCCTCGAGCGATGTATTCTTTCAGAACATCATTCTGCGTCGTTCCATCCAGGTTTGCCGGGTCAACTCCCTGCCTCTTAGCCACAGCGATATACATGGCGAGGAGGATAGGAGCTGTAGCATTAATGGTCATCGAGGTGCTTATCTTATCTAAAGGTATATCCCTAAACAGGATTTCCATATCCCGGAGAGTGTCTATAGCCACACCAAGCCTGCCAACTTCCCCTTTGGCTAACGGATGGTCGGAGTCATAACCCATCTGAGTCGGTAAATCAAAGGCAACGCTCAAGCCGGTCTGCCCCTGCTCCAGGAGATAACGGTAGCGACGGTTAGATTCCTCGGCTGTGCCATAGCCAGCATATTGACGCATCGTCCATATCCGGCCCCGATACATCGTCGGCTGAATACCTCGGGTAAACGGATACTCGCCGGGATAACCCAGGGATGCAACGTAATCAAAATTCCCAAGGTCCTCAGGCGCATAGACTGGCTCAATCTGAATTCCTGAGGTGGTTTCGAAGCTCTCCTGTCTCTCAGGAAAGCGCTTCAACGTTGGAGCTAAAGTAAGCTCCTGCCACTCTTTTTTGCTCTTGCTCGGCATAGCCGCTCCTGAACCCGCTTTTAGATAGGGGGATAACCCCATATCTAGCATTACTTAAACTACTGCAGGGAAGCCATCATAGCCGCATTAAGCTCTCGCTGGTCATGAGGCGGCACTGCTGCCCCCTTCCTGAGTTCCAGTTTCAATGCCTCTGTCGGGCAGACTGAGATGCACAGCCCACAGCCGATGCAGCACTCGGCTTTACGAACCAGCATAGCTCCATCCAGGGAGAGAGCATCCATCTGGCACCTGTCTATACAGGTACCACACCCGCTGCATTCATCCTCATTCACCATCACGATAAAGCTGGAGACCGCCCCCATGGGAATGACGCCCCGCTTCATGCTCTGAATGATACCGCAGTGGCAGCCGCAGCAATTACAAATAAAGCTGATATATTTGCCGGTGTTGCTGGAGCAATGCACCAGACCGGCTTCCTCAGAACGGTCGAGAACCTTAAGCGCCTCTTCCCTCGACACCAGCTTAGCAAAGCCGCGCTCAGCGACATACTTGGCCTGAGGGCCGAAGGCCATGCACACATCCTTTGGCTTGCTGCAAGGATTTCCAACCAATTCACCATGATGGCGACAGTAGCAGGTGCCAATCGCTATATAATCTGACTTGGCAATATATTCAGAAACCTTATCGTATGGATGGATTGTAACGTCAGTTGGTATGTCCGTCTCCGCCGAAATCACCCTGGCAAAGGGAACAATTGTACGCCCTTCAGATACGGCCGGGTGACGCGTTTCTGCATCTCTGGCCAAAGCAAAATAATCATCGAAAAGGCGAGCCAGCCTTTTGGTACGCTCGCTCACCTCCCCACCCATAAACTGCATCTCGAAAATGCCTGGGACGAGGGGCATCAGAACGTAAAATCTCTGGCCATCTCGGTCAACGGTGAAGACAATCCCCTTATCCGCCATAGTCTCCAGAAGGCTTTTGGCCTCTTTAGGGTCGCCGCCAACTATCTCCTTAGCAAAGGTTCCCGCAGGAATGGGACTGAGGGGCATCTTAATCGCCAGTTCCGCCTCTTTGGGAGTGAAAAGCTCCTCCAGCAAGGCAAAAAACTTCTGGCACTTTAAGACAGGCACTGCCCCACCCCTCATACTTAAAGCATCGGCTAGCTTGTCATAGATTGCCTCGGTCATGAATTCACTCCTTTCGCTTTGTCATTCAACCTCGATATCTTTTACTCGAAGCTCTGTCCCGCTGAGGGTTTGTATATCTTCGCCCTGACACTTGGGACAGACATAACGATAATCTTTCACCATAAAGGGTTCATCGCACTTCCTGCATTTCCCCATTACCGGCGTTATCTCCAGGTCAAGATAAGCTCCGCTGGCAATGGTATTCTCCGCCATCAACCCAAAACAGAAGATAAGCTGCGCCGGGATAATCCCCCTCAGCTCCCCTGCGACCACGTTGACCTTGGTAATTCTTTTGGCACCTTCTTTTTCGGCTGCAGCAATGGCAATATTGACTATGTTCCGGGCGATTGCCATTTCATGCACGTGCCTTAGTCCCAAACTTCTTTTGATAGCGCTGATTAAGCCACGATGTCCAATCTGGGATACCCTCACCGGTGGTGCAGGAGATATCTATGATGTCCAAGTCCGGGTTGACCCTTCGCGCGTTTGCCTTCGCCTCTTTCAAATTGAAATTGGTATATTTCAGCAAATCGATTTTGTTGATGAGGAGCAGCGACGATTCGCGAAACATCAGCGGGTACTTCAGAGGCTTCTCGTCGCCTTCGGTCACGCTGAGCATCATAATCTTGTAATCTTCCCCCAGCTTGAACTCGGCGGGGCAGACGAGGTTGCCCACGTTTTCAATAACCAGTATGTCTATCTTTTTCAGGTCGATATGAGGCAGAGCATAGGTAATCATATTGGCATCAAGATGACAGGCACTGCCAGTGGTCAATTGCACCACAGGCAGCTTATATTTCCGCAGTCGCTCCGCATCTCGGGTGGTCTCAATATCACCGGCAATCACACCAAGGCGGAGCTTACCCTTCAGTGCCTCACCGGTTTTCTCCAGCAAGGTCGTCTTCCCCGCTCCCGGTGAGCTCATCAGGTTGAGCACCAGATTTCGGTGCTTATCGAAGACTTTACTGTTATCAACAGCAATGCGGTCATTCGCTTCAAGTATGTCAGTCATTACGTTGATCTTCATTTCTTATTCCTCGATACGACTCCTTTTGTTTGTATCCCTAACGCTCTAGTCTATCACCGACCATAACCTTGTGCAAGAAAAAAATAACTGTTTAGCAACCATCCGTCTTCAATGTAGCTGCGACCCTTTAGGGTCGCACTGGGCGAGGCTAAAGCCTCGCCCCTACAGTATCAGCAACCAATCTCAAACATTCTCCAAGTCGCAACAAATCTCCCTTAATTCACCTTTCCGACTTATACTCATAAAACCCTCGCCCGGTTTTCCTGCCCAGGTCTCCGGCTTTAACCTTCATAATCAGGCACCTTGGCGGCCTGAATTGTTCACGCATCAGCTCACGGTACTGTGTCCCGGTGCTGGCCAGAGCAACATCAAGACCAACCATGTCACGCAGCTCAAAAGGCCCCATCCTGAAATTGTAGGCCACCTTTAAAGCCGTATCTATGTCCTGCGGTTCAGCTATGCCCTCATCAAACATGTTCAGGCCTTCGTTGTACCAGATCTGAATAAGCCTGTTGACAATAAATCCTGGCGAATCCTTGCATATCCCCGGCTCCTTGCCCAGCTTCTTGCATAAACCCACCATGATGTCCAAAGTTTCCTTGGAGGTCTTATCATGGGTAATGACCTCTATCCCCCGCATAAGCTGAGGCGGATTGAACCAATGCATCCCGATAAACTTGTCAGGTCGCTTGGTCGCCATCGCCATCTCAGTGATTGACTGAGCCGAGGTATTAGACGCAAATATAGTGTCCGGACGGCATATCTGGTCGAGCTCCTTATAGACTCCCTTCTTTATATTGATATCTTCAACTATGGCCTCGATAACTATGTCAACATCCTTGACCGCTTCCTTCAAGTCGGTCATGCCTTTAATCCGTCCCAATATAGCATCGGCCTCAGCCTGGGTCATCCTCTGGCGTTCGACGCTGCCGCCCAGGAATTTCCGAATCTTGCTGATACCGGTCTCCACAAATTCATCTTTAGTATCTCGCAAATTAACCTGATATCCTGCCTGAGCACAGACCTGGGCAATTCCATGCCCCATAATCCCAGCTCCCAGGACAGCAATCTTTTTGACTTCCATTTTCATGCCTCCAATGTTTTCGAAATTCATCTCCGTCTCCTGCTTGAGTCCTAGCTATATAAGTAGAATCCTCTCCCGGTCTTCTTCCCCAACCAGCCGGCATCGACCATTTTCCTGAGCAAGAAACAGGGCTGATATCGAGGCCCGAGCTGCTGCGACATAGATTCCAGAATCTCCACTACCTTGTCCACACCTATGGTATCGGCAAATTCGAACGGCCCCATAGGCCAGTTCACGCACACCTTCATCATGCTGTCGATATCCCCTTTGGTTGCCAGCTTCGACGAATACATCACGGCCGCCTCGTTTACTATCGAAGCAATCACCCTGTCCAGAATAAAGCCCGGGTTCTCCTCAAGCTTTACCGCAGTCACCCCGACCTTCCCCAAGAACTCCTTCACCGCCTGGATGGTTTCATCAGAAGTCTGCAATCCCCTGACTATCTGGACCAGGTACTTCTCCTCAAACGGATTCTTAGTAAAGTTAAGCCCAATGACTTTCTCCGGCCTTTTAGTCGCCTTGGCTAACTGCGTAACCCAGGGATTAGCCGTAGTCGTCGCCAGTATTGTCTCCTTGCCGCATTTAGCGTCACAGCTTTTGAACACCCTCTTCTTTACGGCGATATCTTCAGGGGCAACCTCCAGGACCAAGTCAACATCCGCCGCCTGCCTGGCATAATCTCCAGTCAACTCAGAGGCGATGACCTTAAAATCTGCCTTCGACACAAGCTCCTTAAGCTTGGTCGCAAGCTCCCCCTCACCGATAATGTTAATAGCCCGTATTTTCATCTTTGCCTCCTAAAACCAAAAAATAAGCATAGGCAAGCAGAAGACCATTGTCAAGCTAAATCAGGCTTGCTATCTTGCGTTTACTTTCGCAGCAGGGTCGACGGAGAAATTCAGCCCTCAATGAACTCCCGTATATAGGCATTAACAAGTGCTGGCTGCTCGTGGATGACCCAGTGCGAGCCGTCGGGGATACGCTTGACTGTCAGGTTGGGTACGTACTTGTCGAGGCCTTCGAGATTGCCGGTGAGCAGATACCTGTCTTTCTCACCCCAGATTACCAGCGTTGGCACCTTAACCGCAAACAGTGAGGGGTCTGCAGACAAAACCTCGTCGCTCTCACCGGTAAACGGGCCAAGATGGGCGGCTCGGTAGTAATTCAAGCCGCCGGTGAGCGCACCCGGCTGCGACCAGGCTTCAATGTAAGCCTTGCGGTCTTCTTCGGTGAAGTAGCCCTGCTTGAGGCCATCCTCTAAAAGGCTGCCCACAAGCACAGCGTAGTTGTTTCGAGACAGTATCTCTTCAGCCTCCGTGGTGCGATGCACCAGGATATACTGACTGGCCTTCCGTTGAGCCGAGTTGTCACGTAATTCGCGCAGGAACGTAATTGGATGCGGGGCGTTGATAATGATGAGCTTTTCCACATAATCTGGATGACGCATTGCGAACGGCCAGGCTACTCCCCCACCCCAGTCATGAGCCACGAGGACGAATTTCTTATGGCCCAGGCGCTCAGCAAGAGCACGAATGTCTTCAACCAGATGCTTCATACGATACTGCTCGACCTCGGCGGGCCTTGATGACAGGTTATGGCCGCGCATGTCAGGAGCCACAGCCTGGTAATCCCGCCCGAACTCAGCGAGCTGGTTCTTCCACTCGTACCAGAACTCAGGGAAGCCGTGGAGAAACATTATCAGCTTCCCCTTGCCCTCAGCTACATAGTGCAGGCGAACGTTATTAACATCAGTATACTCGTGCTTGAACATCAGTCCCTCCTCGCCGCAAGACAGCTTCTCCTCAATCTCGCAGTATACTTGAAGCACCGCCGATATGTCTAACACCAAAATTAAAAATCAAGCGTTGAAAGTCAAAATGACAGTTGAAAATGCAAAAATTGTTTTTTTTTGTTTTGAGTCAGAAAACTCGCTGTAAGACCTGTTCGAGATAGACAGACCTGAATGTCCACCCCTACTCAGGGAAATCCTAAATCCGAATATCTAAATCCTAAACAAATCCCAATTTCAAATTTCCAAATGTTCTGAATTTAGAGCTTTGATCTTGTTTAGGATTTGGTGCTTAGGGTTTAGTGTTTCTGTGCGGATGAGAGCGCACAGAGCTGAAGGTCCGTGTTGCGTCAAAATAAACTGTTACCAAACTGGGCATGGTTGCGTCATAAATTGTGTTACCGAAGCCTGATTAGTTTTGCCCTTCTTTTGTTGATTAG
>VGNX01000057.1 GCA_016865855.1 Chloroflexota bacterium
CACTGCCTCGGTATATTCTTGTATGCTGCCTCGTGTCATGTTTGCCTCCTCTGGGTAACACTATTTTTGAGGCAACGATACCACTTTCGGTAACAATAATTATGAGGCAATTCGCCTAGTTGCATTAATCGCCATAAAGCTGTAGAATTTGCGATTGGCAAGGAAAGGAGGCCTTATGGCTAAAGCACAGGTTCAAGAGGTGCCGGTGGTCTGGATACAGACAGGTACCTGCACCGGATGTTCAGTCTCAGTCCTCAATTCAGTCAGCCCCACCATCAAAAATGTCCTCATCGATGAAGTTATCCCCGGCAAACATATAAGCCTGAAATTCCAGGCGACCGTAATGGCCGGGGAGGGAGAGGCCATACTCCACGTGCTCGAAAATGTACCAAAGGAAAACAAAGGGGGCTATGTCCTGGTGGTTGAAGGTGCCATACCTACCAAAGACGGTGGTATCTACGGGACGCTTGGTGAGAAAGACGGCAAACCACTGCCAATGACATCACGCGTCGAAGCCCTGGCCAAAGATGCGCTGGCAATCCTGGCTCTAGGCACCTGCGCTGCCTACGGCGGTATAGCCGCTGGCAAACCTAACCCCGGTGGCTACGTGGGCACTGATAAATTTCTGAAATCTTGTGGCATCAACAAGCCGTTGATTAACATCTCCGGCTGTCCACCCCACCCCGACTGGTTCGTAAGCACCGTTGCCTCGGTGCTGCTTCTGGGCCTGCCCAAGCCGGAAGAATTGGACGAGCTAAAACGCCCCAAGGCTTTCTACGGTCAGTTAATCCATGAAAACTGCCCACGTAGAGCCTACTTCGACGAGGGCAAATTCGCCAGGAAATTCGGTGAACCCGGCTGTCTTAACGAACTGGGTTGTAAGGGGCCGGTTACCTATGCCGATTGCCCAATAAGATTGTGGAACCATGGAACGAACTGGTGCATCGGTGCCGGCTCGCCCTGCATCGGCTGCTGCGAGCCCGGCTTTCCTGATTTAATGGCACCTTTCTATCAAAAACTGACCGATGCCAACCTGCCTGCCATAGGTAAACTCCAGGGAAAGGAGGCTGCTTAATACCTCTGTCATTCTGAGACCTATGGGCGAAGAATCTGTTCCCAGGCTCTTCACTTCGAGATCCTTCGCTGCGCTCAGGATGACAGTTTATTTTAGTAAACTCTAATGACAGGAGGCTTAGAAATTGAGCAAGCTTATTGTTGACCCTATTACTCGTATTGAAGGGCATCTTAAGATTGAAGTCATCACCGAGAATGGTGTGGTGAAAGATGCCCACAGTTCGGGCATGATGTTCAGAGGCATCGAGCTAATCCTTAGAGGTAGAGACCCCCGTGATGCCCAGAGGTATGTCCAGCGTATCTGCGGCGTCTGCCCTACCAGCCACTCTATAGCCGCTACCCTTAATTTGGATAGCGCCTTCGGCCTCGCCGATAAAATACCCGATAACGGCCGAATTATCCGTAACCTCATCCTCGGAGCCGCTCATATCGCCGACCATATTCTCCATTTTTACCATCTGGCAGCTCTGGATTATGTGGACGTGACCAAAGTAGCCGGCTATAACGGCAATGACCCGGCTCTTAACTCAATAAAGGAGTTTATCAAGCGAGGAGAGCTAGCCCCCTTCGTGCCCCGCTATGAAGGAGATTATCGCCTTAGCGACCAGATTAATATAGAGGCCACAGCCCACTACGTTAAAGCCCTGGAAATGAGACGCAAGGGGCAGGAGATGCTGACTATCTTCGGTGGCAAGATGCCCCATAACATGGCCGTTGTCCCCGGCGGCGTCACCTCGACGGTTACCGTGGATAAAATAGCTTCCTTCCTGTGGAGGCTCAATGAACTAAGGGACTTTATCGACAGTGTCTATATTCCCGATGTCCTGGCGGTAGCTGAAGTCTATTCCGACTACTTTGAAATCGGCGCTGGCTGCGGCAACCTGCTTTCCTACGGCCTCTGGGACCTAGAAGGCGGCAATCCTGACTACACCAATAGGAAAAGGCTTGTGAAGCAGGGGACGATATCAACTGACCTCAAGCTCGGGGCTTTGGACCCCAATAAGATTATGGAATATGTGAAGCACTCTTGGTATGACGACTCAAGCACCGGCAAGCATCCTT
Organism: Chloroflexota bacterium; assembly: GCA_016865855.1. GTDB lineage: Bacteria > Chloroflexota > Dehalococcoidia > GIF9 > UBA5629 > 9FT-COMBO-48-23. Next base: position 2,137 of record VGNX01000057.1, read on the forward strand.
CCCATGGGATGACAGAGCCTCAGTATGGCAAGAAGGGAGCTTACTCCTGGTCGAAAGCGCCTCGCTACGATGGCAAGGTCTACGAGGTCGGGCCTTTAGCCGGCATGGCAGTCACCTATGCCAGCGGCGAGCCGACGGTGAAGAACTTGATTGATTCAGTCCTATCCAGGTTCAAGGCCAGCCCAAAGGCTTTATTCTCTGTCCTCGGTCGCCATGCTGCTCGCGCTCTCATAACGAAATATGTGGCTGATTCCATGCCCGGCTGGCTGCTACAACTTAAGCCCGGTGAACCCGCATACATAGACTATGAGATCCCCAATGAAGCCATGGGAATGGGGTTGGTTGATGGTGCCAGAGGTGCCTTAGGACACTGGATTGAGATAAAAGATAAGAAAATCGCTAACTATCAGTGTGTGGTGCCAAGCACCTGGAACCTGTGCCCGAGAGATGACAAAGGACAGCCAGGTCCTGTAGAACAAGCCTTGATTGGAACCAAGATAAAGGACGAAAACAATCCCTTTGAGCTCGGGCGTATCGTCCGCTCCTTCGACCCGTGTCTGGCATGCGCCATCCATGTGATTACACCTAAGGGGAGAACTCTTGGAATATACAAAGTCGGCTAAGACCGTCTGTCATTCTGAGGGAGCGAAGCGACCGAAGACTCGTCCTGAACGAAGTGAAGGAACTAGAGACCCTTCGCTATTGCTCAGGGTGACAAGTGAAGGCAGTCCTAGAATCACCGTTCTGGGTATAGGTAACCTATTGCTTAAAGACGAAGGCGTAGGAGTCCATCTGGTTCAGAAACTAGCCAGCATTGTAAGCGATGCCAATGTCAACATAATTGACGCTGGCACCTACCCCGACTTCCTGTATCTGGTAGATGACAGTACAGATAAATTAATCATCATCGATGCTGTCAAAACCGGTGATAAGCCGGGGACTATATATCGATTCAGCTTCGATGACGTAGATTTGGATTCAGCGCCGCCAATTTCCTTGCACGATATAGGAGTATTGGAAAGTTTAAAAATGATGGCTTTGCTTAACAGGCAGCCAAAATCTACGGTCGTTATTGGCATCGAACCCAAGACCATAGACTTCGGACTTGAGCTTTCCCCAGAAGTAGAAGGTAAATTATCCGAAATCGTCAAATTAGTTCTCCAGGAAATAGAGGAAACTAATAGAGCTATGGAGGTAAACAAATGATAATCTCTGAGTTAAAGCCGCTTCCAGAAATCCTAGGTTATTTAGACGGTGAAAAGAAGGTCTTTTTGGTCGGCTGTAAAGGTTGTGCCGAGGTTTGCCACACCGGTGATGAGCTTCAAGTTCTGGACATGAAGCAGAAACTGGAGCTGGAGCAGGAAGGCAAGACTATCACCGGTTACTGTGTCGTTGATTTCCTCTGTGACAAAGCTTTGGTCAAGACCAGACTGTTTCCCCATGAACCTGAAATAGATGCTGCCGATTCACTGCTGGTGATGACCTGCGGCATCGGAGTCCAGGCCACCGCGGCAGTGGTGAACAAACTGGTCCACCCGGCAGCTAACACTCTCAATGTTGGCGGTGCCCGTGGGGAATGGCGGGGCAGCGAGCGTTGCCGTGAATGTGGCGACTGCGTCCTCGATTTAACCGGCGGCATCTGCCCTCTGACCGCCTGCACCAAATGGCTGATCAACGGACCCTGCGGCGGCGCTAAAAACGGCAAGTGCGAGGTTGAACCAGATGTGCGGGACTGCGGCTGGCACTTAATCTATGAACGATTGAAGAAATTGGGTCGGCTGGACAAAATGCAAACCCTGCCATTAGTCAAGAACTACGGCAAAATGCAGCCGCCAAAGCACTTGAGGTCCACAATAATGTGGGCGCTGGAGCAACAGGAAACGAAGGTCTAGCTATCCTTGAAGGAGGTAACTATACTATGAGTCTGAGCGAAAAACTTAAGAACGGCAAGTTTGCAGTCACCGCTGAAATCGGCCCAGCTAAAGGTGTGGATATTCATGAGTTTATGGAGAACGCCGAATTACTTAAAGGCAGAGTAGCTGCGGTTAATTGCACCGACCAGCAAAGCGCCGTTATGAGGCTGGGCTCGCTGGCTGCCTGCTATTTGCTCAAGCAAAAAGGCGTTGAGCCAGTATTCCAGATGACCTGCCGCGACCGCAACCGCATCGCTTTACAGTCCGACTTGCTAAGTGCCTATGTTATGGGTGTTGAGAATGTTCTGTGTCTCACTGGAGATTATGTCACCTTGGGAGACCATCCGGACGCTAAACCTGTCTTCGACCTCGATTCCGTCTCTCTGCTATATGCAGCCCGGCAACTGGAGCAGGGCAAAGATTTAGCCGGCAAGGAGCTAAAGGGCACTCCCAAGTTCTTCCTCGGAGCCTGCGTGACTCCCGGTGCCGACCCTGTCGAGCCGCAGCTGATCAAAATGGAGAGAAAGGTAAAGGCTGGTGCCCAGTTCTTCCAGACACAGGCCATCTACGAGCCCAAGACGTTCGAAGCCTTTATGAAAGAAGCTAAGAAGTTCGGCGTTCCTATTTTAGTAGGCATTGTGGTGCTCAGGTCAGCAGCTATGGCCAAATTTATGAATAAGAACGTTGCTGGCATCCATGTCCCAGATGAGCTTATTGCCGAGATGGACCAGGCCGAGAACAAATTACAGAAGGGCATTGAGATAGCTGCTCGCCTCATCAATGAAATGAAAAATATGTGCCAGGGCACCCACATCATGGCTATCGGCCTGGAATCCAAAGTGCCAGCAATTCTCGATGCTGCAAAATTGTAATCTTTCCCCCAGGAGAGACAGTCAAGAATTGCCAAATGTACCCTCTCCCTCGACGGGAGAGGGAAAGGGTGAGGGTGAAAGTGCGAATCGTTCGCTTTAGCGCCCGAGGTAAGGTCAAATATGGCCTGTTAGCCGAGAACATCATACAAGGAATCCGAGGCAGCTCTTTCGCCCACCTTAAACGCCTTGGTAGCCCACTTACTCTGGACGGTAGTACTTACAAACTGGAGGAGGTCAGGCTTCTTGCTCCTTGTCTCCCCTCCAAAATAGTTTGCCTGGGGCTTAACTACCGCAGCCATGTTGAGGAGACCAAACTGCCTATGCCCTCCGTGCTGCTCATCTTCCTCAAGCCATCCACCGCCGTCATTGGCCCTGATGATAAAATCATCCTACCTCGAGGCTGGAAACGCATCGACTATGAAGGTGAGCTGGGCGTGGTCATCAGTAAGAAAGCTAAGGATATTCCAGAAGAAGAGGCAAAAGACTATGTCCTCGGCCATACCTGCTGTAACGATGTCTCCGACCGTAATGCCCAGGCCGCGGATGGCCAGTGGACCAGAGCTAAAGGCTACGACACCTTCGCACCGATAGGCCCGTGGATAGAAACAGAAGCCAATCCAGACAACCTAAAACTCGAAACCTATCTCAACGGTGAACTCCGACAATCCGCTTCCACTAGCGACCTCATTTTTGGGATATCCAAACTGATTAGCTTTATTTCTGGTGTAATGACGCTGCTACCGAGTGATGTCATCGCCACAGGCACCCCATCAGGCATCGGCCCGATGAATCCGGGCGATGTAGCCGAAGTCAAAATCCAAAACATAGGCACATTGAGAAATTTTGCCGTCAGCCCGGAATTATGAGCCAACTTTGCACTATGTCACAAAATGGCTAAATGGTCAATGCCAGCTATTTTTCTTCACCCTGGATTGATGTATAATCTGGGCAAAGGCGAGATTGTAGGAGGATAAAATGAGAAGGGGGCGTAAATGGCGTTTAGTTTCAATCCTTGGATTGATTCTCTTATTAGTCAGTTCAATTGTTGCTTGCGAGCAACCTGCATCTAGCCCAGTCCCATCAACGGAGCCACCTCCCACGGCAGGAGATGGTTCACCACAGAAGCAACCGCTCGGGAATGAGGATGAAATTTTCACGGTCGAAATAGGGAAATCTGATTTGCCTCCGCGAACCATTGCTGGACATGACCTGCCAGGCTGTAATTTAGCTATTAGATTGGGGAGCAATTCAGGTGAAGGAATATATGTTCATAATATGGTGCTGCGGTCAGACAGAGACGAGGAGACTGTTTATATAGGAACGACCCTAAGCCGCCGGGGTGCTAGTACCTTCCACGTCTACTTGACCTATCAAAAGCCAATTGTAGAGGTAGTATTACAAGGGCTCAATGGAGAAACTCTTTTTGATGGAACAGTTCCTGCTCCAAGTCCATCGTCTGTCATGGGACCAGAGGAAAAGCCAGTTGTAATTACAAAGGATGCTTCAGAAATTGTCCTCCGATTAGACGATATAGAAAGTATAACGGAAGGGATTACTCAACATGGGTGGAGCCAGGAAGAAACATCGTCGGCTATTCAGATGCTTCATGAAGGAGCTCTATCAACTTATGGAGTAAAATTCTATCGAAGCAGCGGTACTTACCAGCAGTATATATTTAATGAAGTAGCTGTATTTCCCTCAATCCAACTAGCGCATCAAGCGTACAAGGAAAATGAATCGAGACTGGTTGCCGATACATCCGACCCTCATATAGGAGATGAATCATGGTGGTATGTAGGTATTGGGCAAAGTATCACGTTTAGAAAAGAAAACGTCTTGGTAATGATCCGTCTGACATTCGGAGGGGACATCAAATCCTATGGCAAGATATGTGAGAGCCGAATTTCTCATAATTAGGAGGAAAAATGGACAGCTCATACGACTCCAAACTTAAGGAAATGGAGGCTGTTCTACAATGTCTGGTTACTGCTCCACGGCAGAAGTTTTCCCAAGCAGTGTGGCATGACGTGCGAGCAGTTCCGGGCTTGTATCTTATCGAAGACAAAGGGGCCATTGTATATATTGGAAGCGCACAAAATCTCAATACTCGGCTGTGGCAGGAGCATTACCTTGGGCGCCGAGTGCGCCCAGGAGGTTCACAACTCCGAGGGGTTTTAGCCAAGTCGCGGAAGCTGGGTACGTCGCAGGAAATAACCGATTACATCGGGCAGTTTTGCTCATTCGCCGTTGTTGAGCTAGACCCAATAAATAAGCGTGACCTAAGGTTCCTCGAGGATTACTGTAACGCGGTTGTGCGTCCTGAACTTATTGAGTACGATTCCAAGAATATAGAATGGGTGGGGGAGAGAATACTTCCGAATCCTATTCAGTACAAATGCACGTGTTGTGGTCGTCCCTTTCCAAGTGGTAGACAAAGACAGCCACCTTACCACTGTAAGACTTGTGCGGAAGAACATCGAGCCCAAGGCAAGGGTCCTTTCCAAGTAAAGAAGCCGAGTTAAATGAGTTGAATTCGCTGGGGATGAGATTTTTCGGTGGCAAACTTTCCCACATATTCTGGAGTCAATATTCGGGGCACCTAGTACAGTCATCACTGCACTTCATGACGTACTGTTTAATCCACAGCGCATGGCTTGATGCCAGACAGCCACAGGCACTCCATCAGGCATCGGGCCGATGAATTCGGGCGATGTAGCCGAAGTCAAAATACAAAACATAGGTACACTAAGAAACTTCGTGGTCGCCCAGGAGTGACAGATCTGTTTTGTACTACGGCGCAAGACGGCTTTTGTTTCTCCCAGGATAATAAGGTATATTGATATAGCAAGCTATATACCTAGCAACATTCCAGTTAGATATGGAGGTTTCACAATCCGATGTTTGAACACCACAAGGAACCGTTAATATCGAGAGCTGCATTTTTTGTTCGACTTATTCTCCATATTTGCTTTGCATTGGGAATTGTTTTTGTTGCGCTGGCAATAGGCATAGTTGGCTACCATGAATTCGAGGGATTATCCTGGATCGATGCTACCGTTAATGCTGCTATGATTCTTGGTGGCATGGGACCTGTCAATGAGCTGCATAGTAACGTCGGTAAGTTGTTTGCAGCAGCTTATGCGCTCTTCTCTGGGATAGTCTTTCTTATTGCCGTAGCAGTTATCTTTGCCCCGGTCATACATAGGTTCCTTCATCGATTTCACCTGGAGATTGACTCAGAGAATTCCTCCAAAGACGAAACGGGATGAAATCATTCGAAGAGCACGCCTCATGCTGTAGGGTAAATGAACCTAAGAGCATTTCTGGTCAGAAATAAGGTTATCGCACTGGCGGCATACCCCCGGTAGGACACAAGAGAAAGACGCCCGTCTTCCTCGATGAGGAAGTATTAAGTCATGACTACGTTTGGTGCGGCGGTGGAGCCAGGTCAAAACTGGTCAGATTGAGAACAGAAGACATCGTCAGACTGAGCACCCCCCAAGGTATGTGACATATCAAGAGACTAGTACGCTCCGCCTTTCAGCGATAGGGTCCCCTGCTGGTGGCCTTGCCGGGACATGCTAGGCGCTTTGGCAGAACGTTTTTGGATTCAGGAGTAAGTTGGTGGACGCGGGAATGGTGGGCGTTGTCCAGCAGCGTACTGGCGAAGCTTTTCAACCATCTCAGGGTCAGCCAGACTGCTCTGGTGAATCTTCGCCTCCAACCTCAGCCCGTCGGGCAATGACAGCGAAATGCCTTCGTACGTACTTCGACGGTCGTTGTATAGGCAGGTCTGCGGATAGGTAGACATCACTTCAGCCAGCTCCAAGGCTCGCGGCAAAGCCTGCCCCTGGGGGACAACCTCTTGTACAAGCCCAATGCGGAATGCCTGGTCAGCATCGATTACAATTCCTGTCTCTATCAGATAGAGCGCGTTGCCCAGGCCGACAATCCTGGGCAGACGCTGCGTTCCACCATCTATAAGGGGAATACCCCAACGGCGCTCCGGGACACCGAAACTGGCATTGCGGGAGGCGATTCGGAAGTCACACCAGCAAGCTAGCTCCAGACCGCCGGCGAAGCAGTACCCATTAATGGCAGCTATGGTCGGCTTTGCTATGTCAGTTATGCGGCTGATGCCCGTTGGGCCAGACTCCTCGGCACCGGGACGCGCTAAGAGGCTTCCAGCATTCTTTAAGTCGGCCCCCGAGCAGAAGGAACGATCGCCCGCGCCGGTAAGGATAAGAGCATAAAGACTCGCATCCTTGCGAAATAACTCGACGGCCTCGAATAGCAGCCCTGCGATTTCACCGTCCACACAGTTATGAACCTCTGGACGATTGATGGTAACGACAAGTAAGCGGCCTTTGCGTTCAGTTTCGACTTTTGCCATCTAAACACCCTCCTGTGGTTTTATGTTTAGTACTGTGCTAGTCTCAATGACTATTGACATTTCGCAAATCAACGTGATTCTATCACAAAACAAACCCCGTAAATAGCCTAGCCTTCCCACTCAGAGACGACATATTACTATAGCAGCAGACAGATAAAGCTCGAATTTCTTGCGAACCGTGAGCTTCCTCAATGTCCGGACTTAGGCAAAGGCTAAAGGGACCTCACCTCTACAAAAAGTTGTGACTACATTCCACACGTCCGAACATGTAGCAAACAATCTGGCTTTTGCGTTACACCACGCGCCAACACATGCTCTTTTTCAGCGTAATAACATTAACTGCATGCCGCTGACATTCCTGGGTTTTGCGTATTGACCAAGTCACAATAACAAGTATTTTGAACAAAAAGATTTCCTAATAGGTGTCAAGGGCCATTCATTTGACCTCCTTGTGACTCTGAGATAGACTATTTCCGGGAGATGGCCATGGCTTCTACAGGCTGAGGAGCTTTAGCTGCCTCGTTCGTCCTGTAAG
>VGNX01000058.1 GCA_016865855.1 Chloroflexota bacterium
CGGTTATCCGGGTATTGTTCTGGGAGATTACCTGGGAGAGTTGGTTGGCCGTCTCGTAGGCGGCACGGTCGGCGATCTCCTCGCTGGAGGCCTTGGCCCTGGCTGCCGCGGCATCCTAAGGTTGGATTGGTTTATCCCGGGATATTGATGCGTCTTGGTTTTCTGGCAATAATGCTCAGCATCGGTGTGTTTTTTGCTTTCAACTGGGCTCAAAGTCGCTTCAGTCTGGAAGAGGCGCGTACCATCGCCTTTTGTGCAGTGGTCGTTTTTGAATGGCTGGTTGCTTTTAACGCACGTTCAGATGAAAGCACCATCTTCCGCCTGGGTATCTTTCACAACATGTGGCTGTTCAGAGCAGTGATACTGGCCATAGTCCTGCAAATGGCGGTTGTTTATCTCCCACCGCTACAGATTGCCTTCAAAACAGTACTTTTGGGTGCTAAAGAGTGGGCAATTGCCATAGTGCCGGGCTGCCCTGCCCCCAACAACGATACCACTTGTTAGCTCGTGATTACGGTTAATACAGCTTCAGGAGCTGGTGGTCGGTATCCCAGGGCGCTGTGGGGACGCACCTGATTATATTCCCTTCGCCACTGCTCTATCAAGACCCTGGCTTCTTCGAGAGTAGTAAATACTTCCCGGTCCAGGAGCTCATCCCGTAGCTTCCCATTGAATGATTCGATATACCCGTTCTCCCAGGGGCTTCCCGGCTCGATGAAGAGTGTCTTTACCCCCAGTCGCATCAGCCATTTCCTTATTGCTTTAGCCGTAAACTCGGGACCATTATCCGATCGGATATGCTCCGGAATTCCACGAAGGATGAAAAGTTGAAACAGGAGATCAATCACATCCTGATTCCTAATCTTACGGGCTACCAGTATCGCCAGGCATTCACGGGTGTATTCATCGATGATATTCAGTATTTTGAAGGTCCTGCCTTCAGCTGTGTGGTCTATCATGAAGTCATAGCTCCAGACGTGATCCCTATGCTCCGGCCTCAGCCGGATACACGAACCGTCATTCAGCCATAACCTGCCTCTCTTGGGTTGTTTCTTCGGCACCTTGAGCCCTTCCTTTCTCCAGATCCTTGCCACCCTCTTATGATTTACTCTCCAACCATGCTCATTATTCAACATGGCTGTGATCCTGCGATAACCATACCTGCCATACCTGGTCGCCAGGCTAATGATATCATCAGTGAGCTGCTTCTCATCCGATGAGGGCGATAGAATTCTGCGTTGAGTAGCCCTGGCTTGCTCCAACACCTTACATGCCCGCCTTTCCGAGACCTTTAATTTCTGAGATACCTGCAATACCATCTTGCGTCTGCGGGACGGGCTTAGAAGTTTCCCCGGGTTGCCTCCTTGAGTATGGCATTATCCAGAGACAGGTCAGCAACCAGTCTCTTGAGTCTGGAGTTTTCCTGCTCCAGTTCTTTGAGCCGGCGAGCCTGGTCTACCCTCATACCGCCATACTCTTTGCGCCAGCGGTAATACGTATAGTCGCTTACCCCAATTTTCTTGGTGACGACGGCGATGGTAGCTCCCTGGTTAAGCAGTATTTCTGCTTCGCGGAGCTTATTGATGATCTGCTCCGGTGTGAACCCTTTCTTGGCCATTTCTACCCCCTTTTACGAGATTATAACTGGTATCGTTCCAGGGGGGCACGTCAAAAATAATTTACCTAACCGGCATCACTTCAGTATTAAGCGAATCAGCCAATAAAGCCGTGGAAGAAATATTCCGAGTGGCTTTAAAAAATAACCAGACAATTGTCTTTGATCCAAACCTGCGCTTAAGACTTTGCAGCATTGATACCGCTCGTTCCATTCTCATCCCGCTGATGCTGAAAAGCGCCTACGTCCTACCCGGAGACGAGGAATTGAAGTTGTTGATGGACCGTCCTGAGCTACCTGAGGCGATAGAGAAAGCCCACTCAATAGGCGTTAATAATCTTGTGGTCAAAGTGGGCGCAGAAGGTGCCATTCTAGCTCGCGCTAATGAGAAACCAAAGCACGTGCCCGGTTTTAACTTGAAATTCCCTATCAGCAGCATGGGGGCAGGGGACTGTTTTGGTGCCGGATTTGTTGCCGGCCTGTTAAAAGAGCAGCCGTTAGCACAATGTGTTCGCTGGGGGAATGCCTTGGGTGCCTTCTGCCTAATGGCCTGGGGTCCATACCAGGCTCTGCCCAGCTACCAAGAGTTTCAAGCCTTCTTATCTGGCGAAAGCGGTATTTCGCGCTAGTTGCCCGATAAATATACAGACGGAGGGATTTTCATGAAAGCAAAGGACTTCAAAGGTGTTATCCCGCCCATGATGACTGCCTTTACTGCCGAAGGGGAAATTTACGAAAAAGGCACCCGCGAAATTGTGGATTTCATAGTGCCTCATGTCCAGGGGTTATATCCCTGTGGGACCTACGGCAGCGGTCCGATGATGTCTATTTCAGAACGCAAAAAGGCCGCTGAAATTATTATTGACCAGACAAATGGACGAGTCCCGGTTATCGTTCACGTGGGCACGGCAGACACCAGAAATACCGTTGACCTGGCGCGCCATGCCGAGTCTATCGGGGCCAAAGCCGTTGGTACGATTACTCCTTATTATAATAATTATAGTGAAGATGCCATCTTTATTCACTTTCAAAGATTAATCCAGGCGGTAAAAATACCGGTATTCCTGTATAACAATCCCAAGACTTCAGGCAATCCAGTTTCAACCAATCTTCTCGTCCGCCTGGCCAAGGAGGGACTGGGTGGTGTGAAAGATAGCTCTTTTGATATCATCAACTATTACCATTCGCAAATTGCGCTGCAGGGATTCCCGGAGCTGAACCTGATTATCGGCACTGAGGCTATTCTCGTGGCCGCCTTTGATGCCGGGGCCCGGGCGGCGGTTACCGGCCTAGGCAATGTTTACCCGGAACTAATCAGGAAACTCTATGATGCCTATCTGGCAGGCGACCGCAAGAAAGCGATGCAAATCCAGAAGGATGTACTTGAGGTAAGGCAGATAACTAAATTTGGCCCGACGGTACCTACCTGTCATTCAATCCTGAAAATGCGCGGCGTAGACGCTGGTTATCCTCGATTGCCATTTACACCGATACCGCCGGAAGTTGAAAAACGGGTAAAAGAGGCATTGCAGAAAAAGGGGCTATTGTAGAGACGTCATCCGATGCAGCTTCAGACACTAGGTAGCGGAATCAGGTTTCCTGGATACGGCACCTTTTCCCAGAGCAATGATAGCTGCCTGTTGACGGGTATTTACCTGAAGCTTTTCTAGGATGTTGCTCAGGTGCACCTTTACCGTGTTCTCGCTAATCCACAGGGCCTCGGCAATTTTTTTATTGGATTCCCCCTCGGCGACTAAGCTCAAGACCTGCAGTTCTCGCTTGCTGAGACCAAGTAACTCTTCCTTTTTCTCTGTTTTTCTTCTTTCCTCTAGGCGCTTAAATTCCTCAATCATCCTTGCCGCCAGTGGCGAAGATATGATGACGTTTCCGGAATATACCCGGGTGATATCTCTCACCAGTTCTTCCAACTTTATGTCCTTTGACAGAAAGGCACTGGCTCCGGCGGCGATGGCGGAAACAAGATCAACTTCCTGTATTGAATGGGTAAGGATAATGAAGCGTGCCCGTGGCATCAGTTCGTGGCATCGGTGGAGCGTTTCAAGATAGTCACACTGTGATATCTCTGTGTCCAGAAGGACGACATCTGGCTTAAATTGTCTTACTTTTTCGATGGCCTCAAGTCCGGTAGCGCAGGTGCCAACCACTTCCAGCGCAGGTTGCCCCTCCAGAAGTTTGGCCAGCCCTTCCCGGAAGACCTCTCGGGCATCTGCCATTAATACTTTTATTCTCTCCATCCGCCAGCCCCTTTTACGAGATGCCCAGGATATCAGTACACACCATACATCTTATCGCTGCAGTATAAGCTTACACTCATCTGCTAATAACGCAGGTGTATTATAAGCCATCAGGAACAGTATTACAATACCTATAATGCAAATGTATTAGTCTCTGCTTAATTCTCCCCTGCCGAAAATAACACTAATAGCGTATGGCATTATCTTGGCTGCTCTGCTATGTTAAGTATGTTTAACCGCCTGAGGAACACTTTGCTGCGAATACTTAGTGTATTCTGGCGGTTTTCTTAAGCTCGTTGTTTCAGCAGGGCTGAAGTTTGTCATGATGGAGTTCATTTTCAAGCGCAGGTCAGGATTAAAGAGAGCAGGGTAACCCGTAACATCGCCTCAAAATAAGGAAAGAAGGGGGTGATTGCGTTTAGCAGACAGGCCCTAAAATGGCGGCCCATTTATTATAAGGAGGTAAAAATGAGAAGGAAAGCAGTTTCATTAATTATTGCCGGTATCATGTTGATCGGCTTGTTAGCCGCCGGCTGTGCCGCACCAGCGCCGGCTCCGGCACCTACTCCGGCTCCAACACCCGCTCCAGCCCCTGCGCCAGCACCAGCCCCAGCCCCGGCTCCAGCACCAGCGCCGGCTCCAGCGCCAGCACAGCCAGCCCAAGTTATTAAATGGAGGATGGCTTCATACCTGCCCGAGTCATTTACCTGGTCGCAGTCAAATATCCGTGCCAACAAAAACATAGAAGCCATGACCGGTGGACGTCTGAAGATCGAGTTCTTCCCCGGCGGTGCCATTTGCCCGGCAACCAAGGAGTTTGACGCTGCGGATGCCGGCATCGTTGAAGTGGCATTCACCGGCATGCACTATAACATTGACAAATTCTCCTGCGGCGGCCTCTACAACATCATCTGCGCTGGACCGGTGCCAATTGAGTACCTTACCTGGTATCTGGCGGGAGGTGGTGAGGAGCTATTCCAGGAGATGGTCAAAGACTATAATGTGGTCGGTGTCTCCGTGGCTCAAATCACCCGCGGCGAAATGTTCGGTTTCAGCAACAAGAAGCTGGACTCACTGGCTGCCTTTAAGGGGCTCAAGTTCCGCACTGCGGGTGACTGGGGCGAGATCCTCACCAAGTACTTCGGCTCCTCGGTCATCTTTCTGCCCGGCGGCGAGGTCTACGAAGCCTTCAAGAGAGGCGTGATCGATGGGTTTGAATATGGTTCACCGTCGCTGAACTGGGCGTTTGGCTTCCATGAGATCGCCAAATACGGCGTCTTCCCCGGCATCCATGCCCCGTCGGTAATAGCTCCAATGGTGGTCAACAAGGACGCCTGGAACAAGCTCCCTGACGAACTCAAGCCGATTGTCTACGAAGAGTGGCTGGCTGAGTCATGCCGGTTCCTCTGCGAATCCACCATCGATGATATGGTGACAGTCCAGAAGTTCAAGGATTACGGTCTCGAGTTTCTCGTTCTGCCCGAAGACGTGCAGAAAGAGGTGGCCGCCGCTTCCTGGGACTTCTATGACAAGAAAGCGGCACAGGACGCCTTCTTCAACAAGGTATGGACTTCAGTAAAGAATTTCATGATTTCCTATCGAGAAACCGACGACCTCCAGCACCCGTACTATAAGTAGCTACCAGCCTGGCCCCTGCTCGGGGAATATTTTTCCGGGCGGGGGCCAGGCCAGAAAACACAATCATGAAATGTATGATTAGCTCAACGCACTGTTTTATGGACAGAGTTGACCAGGCAACGTCTGGCATGGGATGGCCTTTTCTGGTATCGTTTATCATTATCCAGACAGGGTCTCGTGAATTATGAGAGCAACGCTGCACGTTATTGACGTCATCAGCGAATGGACCGCCAAGATAATATGCTGGTTTTCCGTGGCTCTGGTTCTGGTCCTCGTCTATGACGTCCTCATGAGATACGTCTTCGGCAGCGCCACGGTATGGGCCTACGAGACGGCGGTCATGCTCGGCGCTACCCTGTATGTCATGGGCTGGTGTTTTGTTCACCGCCTGCGCGAGCACATCCGGGTGGACGTTTTCTACGTTCACCTCTCCCCCCGGGGCCGGACAATCATTGACATCATCGGCACCCTGCTCTTCCTCTTCCCTTTGCTCTATGTGCTTATCGATACCTCCGTATTTTATATGCTCCGTGCCTGGCGCATTCATGAGAAGCTGGCGGAGACTTTCTGGTACCCGCCGGCCGGGCCCTTCCGCACGATAGTCATGGTCGGGCTGATTTTATTCGCCCTTGAAGCTGTCGCCCAGTTCATCCGTGATGTTTATTTTCTGGTCAGGAATAAGGCCTATGATTGATCTCAGCCCGGAGACCATAGCCGCCATAATGATGGGCGGGGTGCTGGTCGGGGTATTAACCGGGTATCCCCTAGCCCCGGTTATCGCCGGCATCGCCTTGATCGTTGGCTACCTCGCCTGGGGCGGACCCCAGGTAACCATTCTGTTCTATTCGCGCATGTACGACCTGGTACGGAGCTACGTGATTCTGGCGGCACCCCTGTTCATCTTCATGGGGCTGATGCTGGAACGCTCGGGAATCGCGGAAAAACTTTATGATGCCCTGTACCTGTGGCTGGGCGGCTTAAGGGGTGGCCTGGCCATAAGCACCGTGCTCATCGGCACCGTTCTGGCCGCCTGCGTGGGCATCATCGGCGCCTCGGTGACCATGCTGGCCCTTGTTGCCCTTCCGGCTATGGTCAAGCGCGGCTATGACAAAGCCCTGGCCAGCGGCTCGGTATGTGCCGGGGGCACCCTTGGCATCCTTATCCCACCCAGCATCATGCTGGTTATTTACGGGCCAATGGCCGAGATATCGGTGGGCAAGCTCTTTATGGCGGCCTTTATGCCCGGCTTTGTCCTTTCCGGCCTGTACTGCACCTATATTGCCATCCATTGCCTGATAAAGCCGCAACTGGCCCCGGCGGTGCCGCCTGAAGACAGAGCGGTCCCCTTCCTCAAGAAAACGACCATGCTGCTCACCTCCCTGGTGCCGCCGGTGATACTGGTGCTGGCAGTGCTGGGCAGCATCTTCTTCGGCGTGGCGCCGCCCACCGAGGCCGCTTCCGTGGGAGCTTTCGCTGCCATCCTTTTGACCATTGCTTACCGCCGCTTCAGCTTCAAAGCTTTCCAGCAAACGGCATTCGAGACGCTGAGGGTCACCAGCAAGGTGATGTTCATCGCGGTATGCGGTTTCATGTTCACCGGCATATTTCTCGGCCTGGGTGGGGGCAGCGTGGTCAAGGACGTGATCTTATCCACCCCCGGCGGACGCTGGGGCGCTTTCGCCGTCGTCATGTTCGTTATCTTTATCCTGGGCATGTTTATTGATTGGCTGGGCATCATCTTCATCATGGTGCCCATTATTTCGCCTTTAGCCCCCGCCCTGGGCTTTGACGAGCTCTGGTTCGCCATGATGGTCATCGTCAACCTGCAGATGTCCTTCTTAACCCCTCCCTTCGCCTATGCTATCTTCTTCCTCCGCGGCACGGCGCCACCGGAACTAGGCGTGACCACGGCCGATATCATCCGCGGAGTCATACCCTTTGTTTTCCTCATCATGGTCGGCCTCGGCCTGTGTATCGTTTTTCCTGACATTATCCTCTGGCTGCCCCATCAGATGATAAAGTTCTGATGAATCCGCGGTTCAGCTTTTTAGGCTATAGAATCATGAGTAGTCGAGCAGTATGGTGACCAGATTCTGAAGAAAGGGGGTGCCTTTAATGGCTCAGTTTGCCAGTGAAACCGAAATGTTTGATACCATGCGTGACCGGCTCTATGCTTCGGTCATTTCCGACGTCATAGACAGCCTGGGCGCACGCCACCAGGGGATGCGGGCCGATATCCGCCCCATATATGAAGGTGCGGTGGTGGTGGGGCGTGCCTATCCCGTGCTTACGGCCGATGTCTATAAGCTGGTTGATGACCCTTATGGTCCGGAGATTGAAGCCGTCGACTCTTTAAAGCCAAACGACGTGATGGTGGTCTGCACACAACGTTCCACCCGCACCTGTTTCTGGGGAGAATTGCTCTCCACCGCCGCCCGGGCCCGCGGTGCCCGCGGCATCGTCATCGATGGCTACACCCGGGATGTCGCCCAGATCATCAAGATGAAGTTCCCCACCTTTGCCACCGGCATATACATGGTTGACGGCGCCGGCCGGAGCATCGTCATTGACCATAACTGTCCGGTGGACTGCGGCGGGGTGCTGGTCAATCCGGGCGATATCATCTTCGGTGACATCGACGGCGTGGTGGTCATACCCAGGGAGCTGGAGAAAGAGGTCATACCGCTGGCCCTGGAAAAGGTGAGCAAGGAAAACCAGGTGCGCGACGAACTGCTCAAGGGTTCCCTGCTGCGTGACGCATATAATAAGTACGGGGTTCTGTAAAGATTCGCGTCAGCAACCGGCGCGGCAATATCTCGGGAAGGAGTGAGCATCATGGCGATATCAAAGATAGCAGGAAAGGTACAGACCGTGCTTGGCGTAATCGAGAGCCAAAACCTCGGCCTGACCCTTACCCACGAGCATCTATTTATCGACGGAAAATGCATTTTCACCGAGCCGGAGGGCGCCAGCGAGCGCGCCCTGGCCTATGAGCCGGTGGACTGGCATAACCTCAGCTGGCTCCGTTACCATCCTTACGAGAATCTGGACAATATGCGCCTGCTGGACGAGCAGGATGCCATCGATGAAGCCATGCTCTTCAAAAAAGCCGGCGG
>VGNX01000059.1 GCA_016865855.1 Chloroflexota bacterium
GCTAACTCATCTATGCTTTCCACTGAGAGACCTCCTTAATCTAAAGATTAGCTCTTACAAGCCATCCACGATTCTGCGAGGTCTCTCTTCTAATTTCAACCCCGACCGACCAAAATATTACAGTATCAAGGCATTATACTGTCAGGCAAAAAGTTACTATAGTAGAGGGCTATATTGGAGATACGCATGGTTAACCCAAACGGCCTTGCTTGAACAGTAGACTGGGGCATGTCGGTCTCATAGTGCGACTCCCTTTGACACATGCTTTAGTATGTAGTAAACTCACGAGATAGATTCCCGAACAGGGGACAAGCAGCCGCTGTAGAGCGGGAATGGGTTATCTTTGCTGCGGATACTGTCTGAAGATATTTTGTAGTGCAGTTGAATATTGAGCGTGGCTGAGAACCTGAGTGAGTGGGGTTGAGGTTGCGACTCTTCGGTGGCTGGCCTTGTGTGGCAGATTAGCGTGGAGAAGAGGTGCATTTGGAGGCAATAACAATCACGCTCAACGGGCGAGAGGTAAGCGGTCAGCCCGGAATGACCATCTTGGACTTAGCCCGAGAGTCGGGTGTTGCCATTCCCACTCTTTGTCACGATCCCCATCTAGACCCGATTGGTGCTTGCCGCATCTGCATAGTGGAAGATGAGCGGTCAGGGGCACTGATGGCATCTTGTGTCACTCCCATAGCACCGGGTATGGTTATTCACACTGAGTCCCCACGAGTACAAGAACGCCGAAAGACTATAATCAAGCTCATGCTGGCTAGCCACCCAGATTCCTGTCTGGTGTGCGATAAAGGCAACCGTTGTCAATTGCGCAAAGTCGCCTCAGACATGGGCGTCGGGCTGATAGAATTCCAGAGGATTCCTCAACTCGCTATCATCGAGGAAGTGAATCCCTTTATCGAGAGGGATTTGAGCAAATGTATCCTTTGTGCCAAGTGCATCCGGGCGTGTCAGGAACTGGTTGGTGAAGGTGCTATTGACTACCTCGGCCGAGGATTTGCCTCCAAACCAGCAACGCTTGGCGACCTGCCGTTAGAGAAGTCCGAATGTACTTTCTGCGGAACCTGCGTGGCATTATGTCCCACCGGTGCCATCATGGAAAAAGACAAAGTGTATACAGGGACAACCACGACAACTGTCCATACAATATGTCCCTTCTGTGGCTGTGGCTGTGGGGTTTACTTGGAGGTAAAGGACAATCGTTTGGTGCGAGTCAGACCTGACGCGGATAGTCCACTTAACCGCGGTACCCTTTGTGTCAAAGGAAGCTATGGCTGTGATTTCGTGCATAGTCCAGAGAGGCTGGCCAGTCCTATGGTTAAAGTGAACGGCAACTTTGAGGCAGTGTCCTGGGAAGAGGCTTTAGGTGTGGTGGCTGACGCATTTAAACGAATAAAGGGAACTCATGGCTCAAGCAGCCTGGCCGTCTTTGGCTCATCAAAGTGCACCAACGAAGAGAACTACCTGTTGCAGCGGTTTGCCAGGTGTGTGCTAGGTACAAATAATATTGATAATGGCAGCCGACTGTACAATGCTGCCACTCACGTAGGTCTCTGGGAGACTGTTGGCACTCGTGGTACCACGAACTCTCTTGATGACCTCGAGAAGTCACAGGTGATACTACTCATTGGAGCAAACCCAACATCCTCAGCACCATTGGTGGGGTATGCCATAAAACGGGCCGTTAAGCGTAAGGGTGCCAAGTTGTTGCTGGTAGACCCCCGGCAGACGAAGCTTGTCTCATGGGCAAATCTTTGGTTGAAGCCGAAGGTGGGTACGGATGTGGCTCTTATAAATGGCATGGCGAAGGTGATTATGGACGAAAACCTGCTCGACAAAGAGTATGTGGCTAGAAAGACGAGTAATTTCGAAACATTGGCTAAAGATTTGCAGGAATATACTCCAGGGTACGTAGAGGAGATTACGGGTATCCCAAGTGATGAGGTATGCCATGCCGCTCGGCTCTTCGCTAAGGCAGGACGTGCTTCTATTGTCTATGGTAATGGCATTACCCAACATGTTAATGGGGTAGGCAGCGTAGCTGCCTTGGCGAATTTGGCAATGATGACTGGTAATATAGGGGATGGAGGGGGCGGCATCTATGCACTGCAGAGGGAGAACAATGCACAAGGTGCCTGTGATGTGGGGACACTGCCTGATTTCCTACCTGGCTATCAGAGTCTGGAAGATGCTCAAGCCAGGAGTAATTTCGAAGCTCGCTGGGGATGTCAGTTGCCTATGGGTGTAGGGCTAACAGCGCTAGAGGTGATCAGCGGAGTAAAAGAGGGCAAGATAAGAGGCATGTATATTGTGGGTGAAAATCCGGCAGTGAGTTTCCCACATTCAAACCTTGTTAGACAGGCGCTGGAATCACTCGATTTCCTGGTAGTGCAGGATATGTTCCTCACCGAGACGGCGAAGCTGGCAAAAGTAATCTTGCCTGCTGCGAGCTTTGCTGAAAAGGAAGGTACGTTTACCAATTTTGATGGTACGGTGCAGCGGGTGCGAAGGGTTTTGGAGCTGGTTGGGGACAGCTTATCTGATTGGGAGATAATACTTCGGCTAGCCGAGAAGATGAACCGCCCGATGCCGTATTCTTCACCCCAAGAGGTTATGAATGAGATTGCAGAATTGGTTTCTTTGTACCAGGGCGTGGACTATGTCAAGCTGGATGTGAAAAGCTATCGCCTCGGCAAGAAACAAGCTACGAGCGGGCAGGGAAAATTTTCTCCAGTGAAGTACATCCCGCGGCCGAGTTCAGAAAATGAGTATCCTTTTACCCTGTTAGCTGGAACCACACTGTATCAGTTTGGCACCGGCTCTAGAAGTTGGAGGTCTTCACGGCTGAGGAAATTCTTGCCAGAAGCTTTTGTAGAAATTAGTAAGGCTGATGCTAAAAGGCTCAAGGTCAAAGACGGCGATAGGGTCAAGGTGATGTCACCTACTGGTGAGTTGACCGCTATAGCTAAAGTTACCGACACGCTGAATCAAGGAATGGTTTTCATGGCCGTTTCATTCTCGGAGAGTCCGGTCAGTGGATTATTTGACATTGTTTTAGACCCTCGGACGAAAACTCCGGCTCTAAAGACGTGTCCAGTAAGACTGGAAAGGATTGAAAGCCATGGCTAAGCCAAAAAAGAAATCTAGTATTAATTTAGCCCGCATAGATGGGCTTATAGCTGATTACCGAGGTCAAAGGTGGTCACTGATCCCGCTCCTTCAGAAAATACAGGAAGAGTTTGGATTTATCCCCCCTGAAGCGACACAACAAATATCCAGAGCCTTGGGCCTATTTCCTGTGCAAGTGCAAGGGGTAATTTCCTTCTACTCGCAATTGTACACTAAGCCGCAAGGGAGAAATGTTGTTAGGGTATGTCGGGGAACTGCCTGCCATGTTCGGGGTGGAAAGACAATATTGAAATTGGTGAAACAACACCTGGGGCTTGAGGAAGGGGAGACCACTCCTGATTATGAATATACATTGGAGACGGTTGCCTGTATAGGGGTCTGTGCCCTGGCGCCTAATATAGTCATTAGTACGACGACTTACGGGCACATGAACCCTAAGAAAGTAGCGCAATTATTCGGGGAGAGAAGGGGCACGGAATAACATGGCAGACCAGAAGACCGTTTTTGTTTGTCAAGGCACGGGCTGTGTTTCCGGTGGGTCCGATGCTGTTTACGAAGCGCTTAAAAAGGAAGTGGCGCGACAAGAATTAACGGATGTTGAAGTAGATTTTACCGGTTGTCATGGCTTTTGTGAGCAAGGTCCTAATGTGGTTATTGAGCCTGAAGGCGTTTTCTACACTCATGTAGAGCCCGGAGATGTGCCGGAGATTGTTACCTCTCATCTCGAAAATGGCAAGCCAGTGGAGCGCCTCTTCTATCGCGACCCGGTGACAGGACAAAGTATCCCATACTATTCAGAGATAAACTTCTACAAGAAGCAGCAACGTGTCATCTTGCGTAACTGTGGGCACATCAATCCTGAGAAGATCGACCATTACATCGCTAGAGGCGGCTACAGAGCGCTCAGGAAAGTTATCCTTATTATGCCTGATGAGGTCATTGAGGAGATAAAGAAGTCGGGGCTGCGTGGTAGGGGAGGGGCTGGCTTCCCCACAGGTCGGAAGTGGGAATTTTGCCGGAATTCACTCGGCGATACAAAGTACGTTATCTGCAATGCCGATGAAGGTGACCCTGGGGCGTTTATGGACCGCTCTATTCTGGAAGCTGACCCTCACTCTGTTATCGAGGGCCTGGTCATTGCCGGATATGCCATAGGCGCTAAAGAAGGGTACATATATGCCCGTGCTGAGTATCCGCTGGCGGTGAAGCGGTTCCGTATTGCATTGGAGCAAGCTAAAGAAAGAGGTTTTCTGGGTAATAATATCCTGGGCTCAAACTTTTCTTTCACTATCCATGTGAAAGAAGGTGCTGGCGCCTTTGTCTGTGGTGAGGAGACTGCGCTGCTTGCCTCTATTGAGAGTAAAAGAGGCATGCCGCGTCCTCGCCCACCGTTCCCAGCGCAGTCGGGTCTAGATGGAAAGCCCAGTAACATCAATAATGTAAAGACGCTGGCTTCTGTCCCCGTTATTATTGATAAGGGGGCTGAGTGGTTTGCCAGCTTGGGCACTGAGAAAAGCAAGGGAACTGCTGTTTTCGCCCTTACCGGAAAGATTGCCAATAGCGGCTTGGTGGAAGTGCCAATGGGCACACCCCTCTCTACCGTCATCTTCGATATCGGCGGTGGCATACCTCGAGGCAAGCGGTTCAAAGCGGTGCAGACAGGTGGCCCGTCGGGTGGGTGTATTTCAACCCGGTTTATAGATACCTCTGTAGATTATGACTCCCTGGCTCAACTAGGCTCGATTATGGGCTCCGGCGGCATGGTGGTTCTGGACGAGGCTACCTGCATGGTCGAGGTGGCCAGATATTTCTTGAGTTTTACCCAGGCTGAGTCCTGCGGGAAATGTGTCCCTTGCCGTCTGGGAACAAGGCAGATGCTGGAAATCCTGACCAGAATTACTCAAGGGAAAGGGCGCGACACTGATATTGATACTCTGCTTACTATAGCTAGAGTAGTTAAAGAATGCTCATTGTGTGGCTTGGGTCAGACATGTCCTAACCCTGTACTTACAACGATCAATTACTTTCGTGATGAGTATGAAATTCACATAAAGGAGAAAAAGTGTCCCGCTGCTGTTTGCGACTCGCTTATGATATCGCCGTGCCAGCATACTTGCCCGGTGGGGATTAACATTCCTAAGTATGTTGCTCACATTGCGGCTGGAGAATATCTGGAGTCTATCGAAACAATCAGGGAACGAAATCCGTTTCCAGCAATATGCGGTCGCATTTGCCACCATCCCTGCGAGGGCAGATGCCGCCGTGGGGAACTCGATGAGTCTGTGGCTATCAGGTCACTCAAGCGTTTTGCCGCTGACTGGTACTTCGATCATATAGCTGAGTTGCCTGCTCCTGAGCCTTTCCCTCGAACTAAGCGCCAGAAGGTGGCAGTGGTAGGTGCCGGACCCACTGGGCTTAGTTGTGCCTATTACCTAGCTCAGATAGGTTATGAGGTCACTGTTTTTGAGGCGCTTCCTGTCGGTGGAGGCATGCTTTCTGTGGCTATACCTGAGTTTCGCTTGCCTCGCCGGGTCATCCAGCAGGAGATCGAATACATCGCCAAGCGTGGAGTTGACATAAGATACGACGCACCCATCGGTGTGAGCTACACTGTGGATGACCTCAAGAAAGATGGTTTTGCCGCTGTCTTTATTGCTGCTGGTGCTCAGAGAAGCCAGAGAATAGGCATACCTGGTGAGCTGGAGGACGTCGAAGGTTTCCACTACGGGCTAAGGTTTCTGAGAGATGTCAAGGTTGGCAAGCAGGTTAGAGTTGGGCATAGGGTGGCGGTCATCGGTGGTGGGAATGTGGCTTTTGATGCTGCGCGCACGGCTCTTCGCCTTGGTGCCGATGAGGTGAACATCTTCTACCGGCGTTCACGAGAGGAAATGCCGGTGACTGAGGTTGAATATGATGAGGCGGTAGCAGAGGGCATAGGTATAAACTTCCTCATCAGTCCCACGCGCATAGCCAGTGACAATTGGAAGGTGACCGGTTTGCATTGTATCCGTATGCAGTTGGGTGAGATGGATGCCAGTGGGCGTCGTAGGCCGGTGCCGATTCCAGGGTCGGATTTCTTTGCCGAAGTCGATACCGTGATTGCTGCGGTTGGGCAAGCACCAGACCTGTCGTTCTTACCGCCTGACAGTGTCCTGGAGCGCACACGATGGGAGACACTAGCTGTCGATAGTAATACCCTGGCTACTAATGTCTCTGGTGTTTTCGCTGGCGGCGATTTTGTCACTGGACCGGGTATGGTCATAGATGCTATTGCTGCTGGCAGGAGAGGGGCTCTCGCCATAGACAAGTACCTCAAGGCAGATACTTCGAGGGTAGAGATGTATGACCTCAAGGCTGAGATCATTGTGGAAGCTGCCACTAAAGTAGAAGAAGAGACGTGGGAGGCACAACCCCGGCTAGAAGTGCCGACACTTCCCACCGAAAAGAGGAAGCAGAGCTTTGAGGAGGTAGAACTCAGTTTTTCAGAAGAGAAAGCCAAACAGGAAGCTAATCGATGTTTGAGATGCGACTTGGAGAAATAAAGGTTGGGGTGCTTGCTAGAAATGCCGCATCGGTTAGCTAGGAGGATGTGACGATGAAATCTATTACCAAGCAGAAGACTTTCGATGAAATTAAAGAACAACTTGATGGGCTAGACAGAGTCTTTATTGTCGGTTGTGGTACTTGCGCTACCATGACTAAAACTGGGGGTAGGGATGAGGTATTGGGCATGAAGGACCGTCTGCAAGAACTGGGTAAAATGGTCACGGGCTGGACGGTTATTCCAACTGCTTGTGATGAGATGACAGAGGTCGCGCTTAGAGAGAACAACGGGGCTATTAACAGTTCAAATTGCATTTTGGTCATGTCTTGTGCCTTAGGAGTGCACAAAATCAGTTCATATATCGAAAGGCCGGTCATTCCAGCGCTGGATACGCTGTTCATCGGACTGGAGGATGAGCCGGGCAACTTTCATGAAGTCTGTGCCCAATGCGGTCAGTGTGTCTTAGGTCAGACTGCTGGCATCTGCCCATTAACGGCTTGCCACAAGGGATTGCTGAACGGACCGTGCGGCGGCACCAATAAAGGCAAGTGTGAGGTCGACATAACAAAAGATTGTGGCTGGACACTCATATACCAGCGACTGGAAGCACAGGGCAGGCTTGATTTGATGCGTAAATATCAGCCGCCCAAGAACTACCAGGCGACACCTAGACCGCGGACGATTAAAATCGCATGACGGGGGAGGAAACGATTATGGCAACACGCTTTAAAGAAGCTCTTAACTCCGGTAAATTTGTCATAACCAGCGAGATTGGTCCGCCTAAAGGGACAAACATTGAGAAGATGTACCATCACATTGACCTCCTAAAAGACAAGGTAGTTGCCATGAATGTCACTGACCACCAAAGCTCGGTGATGCGTTTTCCTTCTATAGGTGGCTGCCTGGCGATTAAAGAACGTGGCGGTGAGCCGATACTGCAGATGACCTGCCGTGACCGCAACCGACTCGCCCTTCAAGCTGAACTGCTCTTTGCCTATACCCGAGGCATAAGGAATGTCCTGTGCCTTACCGGCGATGCTGTGCCTGTTGGCGACCATAAAGAAGCCAAGGGTGTCTTCGACCTTGATTCGGTTCAACTGTTGAGGACAATCCGTCAGCTGGAATCGGGTAAGGACCTCGGAGGTAATGACCTTGATGGGGCTGTTGAGTTCTGTGCTGGAGCCATAGTCACTCCAGAAGCCGACCCCATAGAGCCTCAGCTGCTTAAGTTTGAAAAGAAGGTTGAGGCTGGAGCTGAATTCTTCCAGACCCAGGCTATATATGACCTGGATAACTTCGCCAAGTTCATGAAATATGCTCGCAAATTTCCCGTCAAGATTCTGGCCGGAATCGTCTTGCTTACTTCGGCCAGGATGGCGAAGTATATGACGGAGAATGTTCCCGGTATTTTTGTACCGCAGAACCTGATTGATGAGCTAGCGGCGGCACCTAAGGGTGAAGCGCTCAACAAAGGCATAGAGATCTCCGGCAGGATGATTGCTGCCCTCAAGAAAGATTCCATTTGCGATGGAGTCCACGTCATGGCCATCGGCAGGGAAGAGTTAGTCCCGGATATACTGGCTGCGGATGGGCTCTAAACGCCTAAAACAGAAATCGATGTAGTTAGTATATAGAATAACTAACAAGTATGGCTCCGGCTACAATAGAAAGAACGGTGTACAGTTTAACACCAAATCTAAAATAGGAGGAGCCATCACAGATGCAGAATATTGCAGCCAGGAAACGAAAT
>VGNX01000060.1 GCA_016865855.1 Chloroflexota bacterium
ATATGACAGTCCATTCCAATATAATTCATTCGGATATCCTCCCTTCTAAGATTGATTGATTTATTTCTTTCTGATTAGAAGTGTATCAATTCTTAGCAGAGGGATACCCATGGTTTCATTTTCTCAACATTATACTAGCCCAGCCAGCGCTTTCGGCGTTTGTAATGCTTTACGTCGTGATAGCTCCGCCGCTTCCCCGAGAGGGTAAGTCCGAGATAAAATTCAGCCACATCCTCGTTTCCGAGCAATTCCGAACTCGTTCCCTTCAGCATGATGCGACCATTCTCCATAATGTAGCCATACCCCGCAATGGACAGAGCGATTCGGACATTCTGCTCCACCAGCAGAATAGTCACCTTCTCTTCCTGATTGAGACGCCTGAAGACGTCAAAGATCTCCCGCACTATCAGGGGTCCAAGTCCAAGGGACGGCTCGTCAAGCATCATAAGCTTGGGCCGCGCCATTAATGCCCGACCGACGACAAGCATCTGCTGCTCACCACCGGAAAGCCAGCCGGCGGTATCGTGTCTCAATTTAAGCAGTGGTGGGAAGTAACCATAAACCATTTGCAGATGCCGCTTAACACCAGCGCTGTCCATGCGCAGGTGGGCTCCTGCCATCAGGTTCTGCTCCACGGTGAGATGCTCTAACGTCCGCCGCCCTTCCATTACCTGGATAATACCCAGCTTATAGATGTCGACTGGCCTCATCTTATCTAAGCGGTGCCCTTCGAACTCTATGGAGCCTTCTGTAACCTCGCCCTCCTCAACATGAATCAGTCCGGAAATAGCCTTCAGGGTAGTGGTCTTTCCAGCACCATTGCCCCCCAAAAGTGCAACTACTCCTCCATCAGGCACCTCCAGACTTACACCCTTCAACACCAGAATCACATCAAGGTACCTTACTTCGACGTTACTCAGCGTGAGCATAGCCTTCACCTCGAACACAACGTTGAAGACCTCCGTGACTCCAGCCACGGAGGTCTTCATTATTTAATACACTACCACTTCGGTATCTTGGGAACAGGCTGGAACTGGTCAACCGCCAAAACGTGTTTCCCATCTTTAACCGTAGACATCATTACACCCAGAGTCTCTTCCTTGGGGAAGGGTGCATCCTTCGTCCAGCCCAACCCCGGGCTTAGACCCATCACATCCTCCTTTTTCCAGGGCTCGAAGAGGCTTTCATAAACAGCTTCGCCACTAAGATTCTCAGCACCTACCCTGGCCACTGCCTTCTCAATCGCCCTGCACACGATCAAGCTTGAAAGACTAAACTGCACCGTGGTAAGAGTCCAATCGTTTACTGGATCCATGCCGGCAGGGAGATACTTCAGCCAGATTTCTTTATAGGCTGGTATCTCGTAATGAAGAGCACTGGCAACATTTCCAGTATCATAAAAGCCCTCCATTTTTTCAAAGTCTAGCACCTTAGATAGAATGGTCATGTCGTTGTGAGTAGATGTGATGACCGGAACATGTACACCCAGGGCATCGCACGATTTAGTTGTAACCACAACGTGAGGTATATTAGTCATAATCCAGAAGTAGTCTACGCCCTGTTGTACAAATGGTCTTATAGCATCGGTGACATCAACCGGTACCAGGTCAACCCAAGCGCACCCCAAGTACTCCACCTTGCCGGCATAGACTTCGGTAAGGAATTTCTTGGCACCTTTCTCTCCATCCACATATGCCGCTGGTTTATCGTTGGAGACTGCGGCAATCCGCATCGGGCGGGACTCTTTCCACTTGTTCTTTAATGCCCAATCCACCCAACCAGCAAATTCGTGGGGATATGTCGGTCGAGGTTGTATAATCCAGTTAATCGCCTTCCAGTCATAACCGTACGTGGCTGTTGACATTACCAGAGGTATTTTGTCATAGGGCACTTTCTCTTTTAAAGCGGCTACACAGGGGCCTCCAAGCCCGAGCCAGGCAAGAGGCTTAAACTCAGCGACCGCCCCGGGATAAATGCCCGCTACAACAGCAGGGTCATAGCGGGTGTCGTACACCTTTGCGGTGAGTTTTATGCCCAGTTTCTTTCCATATTCCTCGTTCCACCAGGCGAACACAGCCTTGTTGCCCGCATCTATATACTTCATGATATCTGCATACGGACCGGAATAGTCACCTGAAAGAGGAATCTTGAATTCCTGCAGTTCAGCGGGCGGCTTCGCTTTTGGCACACAGGCTGGGATTACCAACGCTGCCATAAGCAAAGCACACAACAAGTAGCCAAACCTTGTAATTTTCATTATTTCCCTCCTTTTCATCTGTTTTCCTTTGCTGTGATTTCAAACATCTCTTTTGTCAGCCCATTTCTCTCACCCCCTCTACCAAACGTTTTTGGCTAATATGGGAAAGGCCACAACCTGTAGGTAGCTTTAAGAATGTTCCATCTGTGGACTATTCCCCTTGGTTCAAATATGATGAACAGAATAATCACAGCCCCGAGTAGTATGTTCATTCCAGCAAACCAGACTTTGCCACCGATGAAAGGCAAAGTCTCAGCCAGTATAGGCCCCAGATAAGTGATAAGCTCCTCCAAGCCGCGAAGCCCAACTGTCCCGATAATGGCTCCTAGGATGCTGCCCATACCACCTACTATGATCATCCCCAGAAACCATATGGAATGGAAAAGAGTAAACTGCTCCGTATTTACAAAGCGAAAGTAATAAGCCCACAAGCCACCAGCGATACCTGCAAAGAAGGTGCCGATAACAAAAGCCATGGTCTTGTAGTAAAAGACGTTGATGCCCAGAATCTCAGCAGCATTATCGGCATCCCTTACCGCTGTGAAAGCCCGCCCTATTCGGCTACGGACAATCGAATAAGCAAAAAACACCATTAACACAGAAACTACCATAATCAAGTAGTATAGACTGGTAGTACCGACAAATGTAACAGGGCCTAAAGCAGCTGGTTTTATGGAAAGCCCTTCAGTACCACCGAAACCCGGTAATCGCAAAAAAATAAAGGGGAAAATGAACATGAATGCTAAGCTGGTCAGAGCCAGATAGAGACCCTTAACTCTTGCTGCTGGAAAGCCGAAAATGACACTGACCAGAGCAGTAGCGGCACCTCCTGCCGGGACAGTAAGCCAGAAAGGCAATTCGAAATGGTGTGCTAAATAGGCAGTAACATAGGCTCCAGTACCCATAAACGCCGCCTGTCCGATGTTTATTTGTCCGGCATAACCGGTCGTAATCTGCAGTCCGATTACAGCCAGGCATATTATAGCCATCATTATAATGATGCCTATATAGCGCGTAGGCAGGAATAGCGGAGCCGTAAACAGCAAAATCAAAAATAGTAACAAAAGCAACCATTGGAGCCTAGTGCGTACTATTGCCTTATCCTCATTGTAGGTTCGCGGATACGTGCCGCAAGGTAACATCACTTATACCCTTTCTATTATTTTCCAACCAAATAAGCCTTGAGGCCTCCATATGATCACGCCGACCATTATAAGGAAGGGAAGAATCTCCGACATTCCACCACCAGTGTACGGGTCAATATAGCCCCTGGCCCACGACTCGCAAATGCCCACGATAATGCCCGCCAGCAGAACGCCTCTTACCGATTCAAGCCCGGCGAGAATAGCCACTGCTACCCCACGAAAGCCAATCATCGAAGCCATAAGCGTCAGGGTCTTCCCGTTAAGAAAAACGATGGAGGCAAACCCGCCTAACAATGCTGCAATAATCCAGGCAAGCATAATGGCCGTCGTCACCGAAATGCCCAACGCTTCAGCCACCTGATGGTCTTCAGCTACAGCTGACAGCCTCAGTCCCCACTTTGTGCGCTCGAAGAATAGGGTGAGGGCAACAACCAAAAGCAGCGAAACAATGCCACCCCAAAAAAGGGCTGAATCAAAACCGAACGGTCCTAAATTGACCATCTCTGCTGGAAAGATAGTGGGAAAACTCCTTGGCTCAGCTCCCCAAGTAACCAGGGTTACGCCACGGAAAACCAAAATGAGGGCTATAGTCACCATAAATAAGGAAAGCAGCGGTTGACCCACGATGGGGCGAAATATGCCACGCTCCACCAATACCCCCACAAGGGCCAGAAGTCCGAAACTGATGAGAAGGCCAACCCACCATACCTGTGAAAAAAGAAGCGTAAACGTGCCGATAACGAAACCACCGAAAACCACGATTTCACCTTGTGCCAGGTTGACTATACGGCCAGACCGCCAAACAACTACAAGACCGAGAGCAATCAAAGCGTAGAGCAAGCCGATAAGAACGCCGCTAAATGTCCATTGGAGGAACCCGATCATTTCATCACCTCCTTACCAGCCTCGGTGTCCGTTATCCCAACATCAGTCTTTACTTGCCCGGTCCGGCCATCCCTGTACTTTACCGGCACCTCGGTCGGGAATGTCGCTTTACCTTCGTAAATAGAGTTAATAAGGTTTCCAAAACGCTCTTCCAAGAACGACCGCCTCAATTTACGAGTCCGCGTCAGCTCGGCTTCGTCAGGGTCCAACTCCTTAGGTAAATTAGTAAACCGCAGCACCCGAGATTCAGAGGGTAACGACTGGTTCACTTTATCTATCTCCCCCTTGATCAGATTCCGCACTTGCTCCCTTTGAGAAAGGTCAGGAAAAGTGGAGTAGGCAATGCCTCTCTTCTCCGCCCACCGTCCAACGGTCTCAGAGTCAATGTTAATCAGTGCAGACACGAAAGGTTTTGTCTCATCGCCCAGGCTAATGACGTCCTTGATGAAGGGGCTAAATCGGAGGCGTATCTCAATAAACTGGGGTGGAAAGCGAACGCCGGTGGACAGCTGTCGCATATCACCGACTCTCTCCAAATAGACCATCTCGCCATCTTCCCTTAGTGCTAAAGCATCACCAGTGCAGAACCAGTCGCCCTTTATCCTCTCAGCCGTGGCCTCAGCATTTCTATAATAGCCATCGAAGCCCCAACCACCCCTCACCAGAAGCTCACCAGTTTCCTCCACCCTCCACTCCAACGGTGTGCCGAAAGCCGGATCAACCTGCATAAAATGTCCCACAGTCTCCAAGCTGTAATGCTCACCTGAGTGCACTGTCAGCAAACCTATCTCAGTCATGCCATACATATTTCTAAGCTTTACACCCATAGCCTGAAAGAAGTAGAAGATTTCTGGAGCCATGGCAGAACCACCGCCGACAGGAGAAATGGTCTTGAGCAACCCCAACTTGTCTCGCAGCGGCCGCAAAACCAGAAGATATATGAGAGGATAAATAACCCTAGCTACGATACCAGCCGGCCTCCCTGCTAAACGTCCTTGGGCTACCTCTGTACCTATAGCCATCGCCCGCTTATACATAGAGCGCTGAATAAAGTTTCCGTCCAGCATCTTGGCTTGCACTGTGGATGACAAGCTTTCCCATTGGCGCGGACTAAACACCAACATCTCTGCTCCAACCTCACGAATATTCTCCAGAACAGTCTCTGGCTCCTCTGGGAAGTTGAGGATAAAAGGCATATGTAAGCCCATTGTCAGACCAAACATCTGCTCCGTAGCCCAGGCTGGAGAAATATAAGACAGATATTGCAGAAAGGGTTTCATGATGACACGTCGTTCCACTCTGCAGGCGCTGTCCAGCAGACCACCGTGACTCATGATCACACCCTTGGGACGGGCGCCGGTGGTGCCCGAAGTGTAACTGAGAACAGCGATATCCCCGGGCTTGCCTTGAGCTATGCCTTCCTCAAAGACTCCAGGGTGCTCTGTGTCGTACTTGCGCCCAAGCTCCTGCACCTCGCTAAAACGCATAAGAATGGGGTCAGTATATTTCCACATGCCCCTAGGATCCCAGTAAATAATTTTCTTCACCCTCGGTAGCTGGTCTTTTACCTCAAGAGCTTTGTCTACCTGCTCCTGGTCCTCACAAATGATGAACACCGATTCGGAGTTGTCCCATAAATATTGGGCTTCGGGAGGCGTCACATCGGGGTAAAGGCACACTACTTTTGCTCCAGCAGCCTGAGCAGCATAGTGTGACAAGAAATTCTCTGGTTCATTTTCACCTATTATTCCTACAGTCTCACCCCTCTTCAGGCCCAAGCTGATCAGACCGAGGCCAAAATACTTAGCTTCACTGTAAACGTCTTCCCACGTCCACTCCTGCCATATACCCAGGTCTTTCTGCCGAAAGGCAACTCTATCACCCCAATTCTCACGGTTACGCAAAAGTAATTTAGGTAAGGTGTCCGCTACAATATGTTCAGAGGTAATCCCTACTTTGATTTCCACTACTTCTCTGCGGCTCATGTTACGCTTACCCCTAAATAAGCCTCAATAACCTTCGGGTTAATCCTTATCTCAGCAGGCGTACCCTGAGCGATAACCTGACCCCAATCAATAACTACTATGTTATGAGCAATATCCATCACCACTTCCATATCATGTTCTACTATGACTATGGGTGTGCCTAGGCCTTCGTGAATATCTAAAATGAAGCGAGCCAGATCTTCCTTCTCCTCCAAGTTCATGCCCGCCATCGGCTCGTCCAAAAGAAGAATCTTAGGTTCCAAAGCCAGGGCCCTAGCCAGGTCTACCCGCTTACGAAGCCCGTAGCTCAGCATACCAATGGGCCGCTTGCGAATGTGTTCTATCTCCAGAAAGTCAATGATTTCCTCAACCACGAGTCGGTGCTCCAGTTCTTCTTTGTGCACCCACGGCCAATAGAAGAACGCTTGAGCAGGGTTCAACTTCATGTGAATATGTCGGCCTGACATGATTGTGTCCAGCACTGACATACCCTCGTAGACCTGAAGCCCCTGGAAGGTTCTACCAAGACCTAGCTCGGCCCGCTTGTGCGGAGAAAGGCGGGAGATGTCTTTGCCCTGGAAATATACGTGTCCCTGCTGAGGTTTGTAGAACCCGTTTATGCAGTTTAATAGCGAGGTCTTGCCAGCACCATTCGGGCCTATGATAGCTAAAATCTCGCCATCCCGTGCCTCAAAACTAGCCCCATCTACAGCTTTTATTCTCCCGAATGAAAGGGTGATATCTTCAACCTTGAGGATGACAGCGTGTTCAACATCTAGAGCTCTAGCTGCTCCAGAAAGCCTGTAAGACAGCTTCTCCCCCCGCCTAACTTTCACCACTAATATTGCCCCTGGAAATACAGGCAATCCGACCTAAGCTACAAGGGCTAAAAGTATCAACTTCAGCCAGGCGATCACCAAGATCATCCGTTGACTTAGTTCCGGCTTTCCTGTAAACTTTGCGTTTAGCGTGCTTGCTGTTCATTAAAAGACCTACCCCCTAGGTCTT
This sequence comes from Chloroflexota bacterium, assembly GCA_016865855.1. GTDB lineage: Bacteria > Chloroflexota > Dehalococcoidia > GIF9 > UBA5629 > 9FT-COMBO-48-23. The sequence continues at coordinate 7,281 of VGNX01000060.1, forward strand.
TTTCTACGCCTAGCACCCAGATTTTAAACGACATTATAGGAGAAAGTCAAGTAGCACTTGTGTGTTTGCTCAATTAACACGCAAGTTGCTAGTCTCAATGCCAAAATATAGACGGTGCTTCAGTAGCAGTACTAATGTTTGGCGGACGCAGAGTGAGTTTAGGTAAAAGAATCAGGCAAAGAAGGCTATCCTTAAACGTTACACAACAACAGCTAGCTCAAGCCCTCGGTGTGACTCCGCAGCACATCTCCCTTATTGAGCAGGAGAAAGCAGCGCCTTCCCTGGCTCTTCTTCCTAGTTTGGCCCGGGAGTTGGGTGTAACTACCGATTATCTCATTGCCGGGGATGACTGCGTCATTACAGACGTCATATCGGCGATTAAGGGTGACAACACTCTCTCTCTCAAGGCTAAGAGGCTGCTAATAAGCATGGTGGAGGAGCTCCGCCGGGCCAGCACACCAGAGTCCACCATTGAATAGCACTTATTTTACGCCTGCCAAGAGAGCTACACACTCGACTCGACGTTCTCCTTTTCGGCTTCACAATCCCCAGAATCGCCAAGAAACCACCTAAAGCCACCCAGGTGTACCATTCCCCCATCCTCCGAAAAACCGACAATTTTTTTCGGGAGGGGTGATACACGGTACCAGTCTTTTCTAATCGAAAAATGAGCACGGAGAGGTAAGATTACGATTTCTCTTCTTCTGGCTGTCCTTCTTTCCCTGGAGGGCAGTGGGGGGTGTAGAAAGACAGCGGTCTCGGGCAACTCGCTCTG
>VGNX01000061.1 GCA_016865855.1 Chloroflexota bacterium
ACGCAGTCCATGGCGTGTGCCAGGGCGTCGAGGCCGGTACCGGCAGTGAGCTTTGGAGGCATACCGAATGTGAACGATGGTATGAGCAGGGCAATGTCTGGTATTACTTCTGGGTGGCTGACCGGAATTTTGCGCCTGGTTTTCTCATCGGATACCACGAAAACCGCTGTCATCTCGGCGCCGGTACCGCTGGTGGTGGGCACGGCAACGAGTGTTGCCTTCTTACGCAGGTTCAGCGGTGCCAGCATGGATACCGTGCCCAAATCGGTTATGTCTGGTCGCTCGTACAGTATGAATATGGCTTTGGAGGAATCTATTACAGAGCCACCGCCAACGGATATTATCAGGTCTGGTTCGAATTTTCGTGCCTCTTCTGCTCCGGCAAATACCGTTTCCAGGGGCACCTCGGGCTTTGCCTTGTCCCATATCTGGGTGGTGAACCCCCTGCTTTCAGCGGCTCCTGCCACCCTCTGGGCATAACGGCTGGCGACCTCATCAGTGACGATGAAGGCTCGCCTGGTGGGGCGGCTGGCTGCCAGGTTATCCCAAATTCCAGGCGCTATTCCTGGAAGCTCGGACAGGTTGTAGTCTCCTATCAGGATTTTAGGAGGCATGAAGGTGGTGAATAGCCCCCTGATTGCTGAGGAATAGAATATGGGCGCCAGGTTTTTGACGATAGGGTCATTGAACCAGTATGTCATAGAACCATCCCTCCTCCTTCTATTGAGAGTTTCTCAAAGCCTATGTCTTTTCCGCATTTGATTATTTAGTCAGTAGGGTGGGTGAAACCCACCATTGAAGAATCTCGAATGAGACATCCCAGATTCTTCTTCCCCGTCATTGCGAGTCCTTCCGCTGAAGGACGTGGCAATCTCCGCACGGCATCAATGCCTGTTCAGCCATATTCAACTTGCTCCCATTCGGGCCATTGGACGGAGCGAAGATTATCACATACTATAACTGAGTTGAGACGGTTAAGTACAATCTTAGTTGATTCTACTGAGAGAAGTGCTACAATACAAGTATGCAGAAGTGGTATAAGCGAACTGCAAGGGAGTGGCTTGTGATAACGTCTGCTTTTGTTGGTGCTGCATTTATGGTTGCTGATGGTACTGGCTTGCTTGAGTATCTGTTCAATTGGAAACCGAATAAGGCATGGGTGTATGTTGGAGTATTTGCTTTATTTGCCATAGTTGTCTTAGTCCGTCTAGTTAAACTTCAAGCAACAGTTGATGAAGTAAGAGGGGACATTATCCTCAAAGCCATTCCGACTGTATTCATCACTAACCAGGATTTGCCTGATGAGCCTCCACTGGAGAAAGACGAAATCAGTCTGTATACCACAATCAAGTTCGAAGTTTGGACAAATGTAGACCTTAACACATCAAAGTTGGTTCTTAATTTAGTTGCTTTTCGCAATGTGTTTGACGCTAGTAGATGGGACATTTTTAAGCCGCCTCAAGTAAAACCTATTGTTGGAATACCAATTGTGGATAATTCTGAATCTGCTTATCGGAAAAGAATAAGATGTTCTGATGAGCAACCTTTTACAGACACTGTAACCTTCAAATGGAGAGAAAAGGCAAATAGGAAATTCGCAGGTCGCTTTTACCCACAACTGGCTTTAGAAATGGGAATACCAAAACGCATTTTGAGAGTATATTTGGATGACCCTCTAGCTAAAAAAGGAAAGGTCATTATCCCATTATGAGCTTCTTGAAAAGTAGGACTATAGATGAATCGGCAAGACATTGTTTGTAAATATTGCAACTCCGCCAATACAGTCAAATTTGGTACTTACGGCAGTACTCAACTCTACTTCTGTAAAGACTGCAAGCGGAAGTTTACCGCTCTTGACACTCTGTTCAAAATGAAGACTCCAGTTGACCAGATAGCAACTGCCATGAGCATGTACTACAGTGGCATATCACTAGATGGTATTCAAAGGAATCTGAAGCAACAGTATGGTAACGATTTGTCAGAGATGACAATTCACAATTGGTTGTTGCGTTTTACCAGGGAAGCAGTACTCAAGGCTATGAAATTCAAGCCTAAAGTAGGTAACGTATGGCTTGCCGATGAAACGATGGTGGACATAATGGGTCAAAAGTGGTGGGTGTGGGACATCATAGATTCGGATACTAGGTTCTTGCTGGCTTCACACATATCTTCTAATCGCACAACTGAGGATGCCCAAATACTGATAAGGCGAGCAGTGCAAAGAGCAGGTAAGTTTCCACAAGTCATAATCACAGACAAGTTGAAGGCATATATTGATGGGATTGACCTTGTGCTTGGAGACAAGACCAAGCACATCAGAAGTAGTCCATTCACCGGTGAGGACAGTACAAATCTCATAGAGCGTTTTCAGGGTACTCTGAAAGACCGCACAAAGACATTACGTGGCTTCAAGCGATTAGACAATGCCAGACTCATAACGGAAGGCTTCTTAGTACACTACAACTTCTTCAAGCAACATGAGGCAATCGGCAATGTGCCGCCAGCACAGAATATGGGCAGAGAACTGCCGTTCAGAGACTGGAACGATGTTGTGAGAACCTCTGGTAGAGAAACTGAAACTGGCGTGGACTTAGCTCAGGCTTTTGCAGTACCTATCAAGATGCCAATGACCAATAAGCTGATTAAGAAACAGTACATGCGGAAGGCGGTTGCTAAAAGTCGAGCGAAGCGGAAAAGGCAAGTGCAAACGCCACAGCCTAAAGTTATAGTAGCAAGAGGTTTGTAATTGTGATGATCACGGTTAGACAATATATACCTACGGATGCAGAGAACCATTATGATGCTGTAAAGGCTTCTATTGAGCGTCTCGCAAAATGGTTTTCTTGGGCAAAGCCTAATTACTGTTTGTGCGATAGTATTGAGTTCATTGAGAGTCAGTCTGAACAAGAGGATAAGAGGCACTATGCTATTGTTGGTGGAACTTGCAGCAGTAAGTTTCTAGGGAGTTGTAGCTGGAGTAGAGTAGAGACATATGACAATAAATGGACTGTGTCATTGAGCTATTGGCGTAGACAAGATAGTAAGGAAAAAAATGTTATGGGTAGAGCAGTTAGACAGGTCGTAGACCTTGCATTTAAAGAGGGAATACAACGTGTTGAAATTGATATAGCCGACTGCAATTTGCGAAGCATAAAAGTTGCTTGTGATGTTAATGCTGTTCCCGAAAGGAGCGTTACAGTCAATGGTGGAGATGGGAAAAAGCACAGAGGTAAGAGATATGTTATCGAGAGAAAGCAGACAAATAAGTGAAATCAACTATGACTGTACTGAACCCCACACGCTTATTAAAACCCTGCGGAACCAAACATTATCTAACGTCTGTTAGCGAAAATGCTAGCCAAAGATCAAAGGTTTAGTGTGGAGGTCAAAGGAATCAAACATCTGCTTGGCTGAACCCTATACTGCAGTCTGAGCAGATTGTGGATTGCAAAGCTTACAGTCATCAAAGGGCTTTTTGGTATCTTCTGCACAGGCTAGTGCCTGTGTATACGATGTGAGAGGCCCGTGCCATTTCCGGCGTCTCCAGCGGCCGATGTGTATGCCTGTTTGACCCTGCCCATTATTGCATATGTGGCACTGCGCCAAATGTATTTTGGCGTATTTCTGCTTTGTATCTTCGAGTACCCAAAATGTCCTCTGCATCTCTTCCAATAGTATAACCTATTATCTCAACTCGATATAGGCTGATACTTTCTACGTAGCGCAATGACCAACATATCCTGCCACTTACAGAATATCTTCAATATTGTTAAACCAATGACGTCTATATGCGGCAAGGGTCTTTGAGACATCCTCTGGTCTTAGACGCAACGTTATTTTGACTTTAGAGCTATTATGGTTAAAAACCTTTTCGTTGCCATCTTCCTCAAAGAGCTCTCTGTAGCCATCGATCTTGCGGTAGGCGGAGGTGTGTTCAGTACCCTTAGGGTCGACGAAAAGTATGAGGTAATCATTTCCCTTTGCTAGCCAGAAGATAAAGTCCGGATAGAATTCGCTGACTCTATTAACAACAGGGTTATAGTACGGTATGTATACTTCGTCCAGGCTTTCATCGAGCTTGCTGAAGAACCACCAGTCAAAGTCCTTGAATCTATTATTGCTTTTACTTAGGTAGTCTTCAAGGTCATTGATGAACGTTACCTCGCTTGTCTTTTTGATTACGTGCTTGATGTAGTCGACCTTCTCATTTTCAGACAGGATAAGCGGGATATAGTAGTGGTTGGTAACATACTTAATTTTTACTTTCTTGTGGTCGGATTCAAATTCATCCTGAGGCGTAACCGCTTTTGCTTTTTCGAGGTATTCCTCAGCAGATATCTTGCCATATTGCTCCTGTAATTCCTTAACCCTAGATGGATATTCCTTCACCCTATCGACTTTTTTCTGTATCGCGCCAATATCTTCCAGCATCACGGTGATATTCCTGAAATGCCTTATTTCCTCCTCCAGCTCCTTCAGCTCGTTAAATTCCTTTGGGGTAATATCAAAGTAGGCAAATATCCTTCGAACGAGCAGGTCCGCATCTCTGAAGTTCTTGTCACTAGGGTTAAAATTATCCTGACGACTCAAAATTTCTCTAAGGAACCTCGTTTTTATTGGCGCGGTGTTATATTTCATTAGGAGAACTCTATCATCAGGTATAAATTGGATAAATCTGCTAAGAAGCTCAAAGTCTTGCTGGGAGATCTCAAACTTGCTTTTTTCCTTTGCTTTGTAGATAGGCTGCTCTGCCTGTTTGTACGTTGGTACCAGTAATTTGGCTTGCTGGGCTTCAGGGTTGAGGAAGAGCGAAAGTTGGAGGCCGCTTCCTTTCGTCTTCTCGGTTTGGAGTTCCTTAATTACCGTCTCTAAGGCATTTCTGTTAGTTCCGAATATGAACAATGTCTCCACCGGCAAGACTTTTTCTTTCAGCTTATTAAACAAGTCCTGAGTTATCTCTTTGGAGTTATAGAGAAAAAGAAGCCTCTTTCGTTTGTCTTTTGTTGGTTCAATTCTCACTCCTCTACCGGTGGACTGAAGAATGAATTTCCTGGCATCTTCTCCAACGCCAATGTTAATGTAATTGATGACATTGGGTCTGTTTGAATCCCATCCCTCATAAAAGCTACGGGAGCCCATGAGGATGTTAATGGCGGAATCTTCCCTGTTAAGGCTTTCGAAATAGCTCTCGTCTTCGAATTTCTCGTTTATTTCATAGCCGGCAAGCTCATTCTTGAGCCAATCTGAAATATCTCCTATTTTCACAAGTGCAAACGGACTATCGCTGGTCTTAAGCTTGAAAGCCAGTTCCTGCCTGTTAGACGGTCTTCTTAAAATCTCAATTTCACCGGCTGTGTGCGAGTTATAAATATGACTTAGAACATCAGTTATGCTGATACTTTTTAAAATTGCCTGATCAACTGTCAGCTTAGTGCCATCCTCAAACATGAGTTTGGGTTCGTCTTTTAGCTCTTCCCAGAGTTCTGCCAATGCTGACTTGAAGACGTCTGGCTCAACATCTACTTTGCCAATTCTTTCCAGTTCGCGAAAGAAAAGTTTTAAGTCGGCATCCTCGGTATTAACTGAATTGACCAATGTCAACAGCAACGGACTGTGGTATAAACCTTGTTGGCTTTTTGCTATCTTTTGATAGAAGCTTTTGACATAGCTGAGCAGGATGAGGGACTTAAGAACTATCTTCTGTTTTTCCTCGTCAGTGTAGTTTTCATCGTCTCGAAATGCTCTTATCTCCTGTTTCAAAATGGCGATATGTTTTCCATAGCCGGCTTTTATGAAGCTGGAGAGGTTAAATTCATAGGCGCAGGTTATGATGTCTCTAGGGTCGGTGAAAGTTGCTGACGAATTAAATAGGAAGCCATTTCGGGAAAGGATAGAATAAATGTGTTGTCTCTTTGAGTCTTCCTTATCTCCTTTATGCGCCTCGTCCAGAAAAACATACCATCTTCCTTCATTATCGTAGTTTCGGAAGTCGATGATCTTCTCTTTTTGCTCATCGCTGAGATTGTCTGACCGGTAGTAGAAGACAGTAATCTCTTCGGCCTTAAACAAGACTTGTTGCCTTTTAGCCTCCGGGTATTCTTTAAGCTCTTTGAGCCGAATATAGATTTCGCTATTGGCGTAATTGAAATCGTCAACATGCCTCTTAAGTTGCTGTATCAAATCATCCCTGTGAGTCAAAATAAGGATGTCCCATGGCGGAATTTCACCGCGCTCAATTAGGCTCTTAAGAATTTGAATGAGCTTGATGATAACAAGGCTCTTGCCGCTGCCGGTTGCCATCCAGAAAGACATGCGGTTGATTAGGTGCTGATAAGGAACCCTACTGTCCTCTTGGGGGTAATAGGCGGTGAGGAGGTTATAGATATTTCTTTTTCTCTTATCCAGCTTGAGAGACAAGTCTTCGGTCAGCCCATTGTCTTTATACCACTGGAACAACTTCCGTTTTCTTTCCTGATTTTTGTCCAGTGGTTCACTCGCGTGGTAATCGGCAAAGAACTCGAAGTAGTGCCAAAGGACTTTCAGAGCGTTTTCAAGTGCCTTTTGCTGGTAGTCGTAGAGGGTTTTTGTCTTGGAGAAGCCAGCCAGGTCAAAGGTGCTCCACTTGGCAGGTAAAGCGTCAAGGGGTAAGCTATCGATTATATTCCGCAGAAGCAAGTTAGCCACGGTCTTACCACCAAATTAATGGCTTAATCAACTTGTAGTCCAGGTTTGCTAGGTCTAGCTTTTCGCCAGTTTCAAGTTCTACTTCGTTAGGCTTGATTTTCTTGATATATTTTCCTAACAAGTTGGACATGGTTTCCGGGACGTCTATATTCGGGTAGAGCTTGTGCAAATCTACTTTCACCTTGTTGTTTTGGTAGTCAATCTCAAGAGCTCCGAGCATTTTAAGGTCTCGCAAAAAGACATACTGGTCATAGGGGTCCTGGGAAATGCTATCGAAGAGGTCTGAGTCTTCATACTTCACTTTCCGCAAAGTATTCTCGTATTGCTCAAGCTCATAGTATTTGAAGAAACCACCACCTTGCCAGTCGACTTTTTTTGATATTTCCGACTTATCTCCACTTACGATTCTTTTCATCCTCGGTAATGCTTCCGTATAGAAATGTTCTGCCATCTCCACACCCATCCATTTTTTCCCCAATTTATGGGCTACTGCTGTTGTTGTGCCTGAGCCAAGAAAGAAATCCATAACCAGGTCATCATTTTTTGTAGAAACCCTTATGCTTCTTGCCAGCAGTTCTTCAGCATTTCTAGTAGCAAATGTTGAGGCAAAAGCATAACCTCTTAAATCGGTCCAATTAGAATCAACAGGAGTCTCCATTGTTTGAAGATACTCGGGCAGCCCTTTTATTTTATTGCCTTCAATGTCCACATAGCCAATCTGGGCGTTAATCCTTATCCTGCCTTCTTTTTCCATCAGATCTATTTTTTTCTGTTTAAAAGTCCAATGTCTGCCTTTCGGAGGTAAGTACTTCTTCCCTAATATAGTCCTCTCTGGAGGTTTTCTTAACCCCGGAGAACTCATCTGCCTCCAATCTGGCTGAATTTCTTGACCGCAAAAAGTACAGATTCTTTTTCGGAAATCACCTTTAAATAAGATATTTTGAGACTTCCCATAATAAAACAGGTAAC
>VGNX01000062.1 GCA_016865855.1 Chloroflexota bacterium
TCACGCTGACCGAGACCCTGCTCACCGACCGAAAACACTGCTACGCCTGCCCCATTAGCTGCGGCAGAGTTAGCGTGGTCAAGAGCGGCCCCTATGCCTGCAAGGGTGAAGGGCCAGAGTTTGAAACCATCGGCGCCTTCGGCGCCATGTGTGCTCTGGAAAGCCTGGAGGCAGTTACTTACGCACACAATCTGTGCGACGAATATGGACTCGATGTCATCTCCGCAGGCAGCACCATCGCCTTTGCCATGGAATGCTATGAAAAGGGAATCCTGACCAAGGCACAAACCGATGGACTGGAGCTGAAATTCGGAGACCCTGACGTAGTAGCCAGGTTGATACCCAAGATAGCCAACAGGGAAGGCATCGGAGACCTGCTGGCTGAAGGGACCATGAGAGTGGCTAAGAAGCTGGGCAAGGGGACTGAGAAATTCGCCATGCACGTCAAAGGTCTGGAAATGCCTGCCTACGACCCCCGGGCAGCCAAGATATGCGGCCTGGCATTCGCAACCGCCAACCGCGGCGGCGACCACATCACTGCCTATGTCGAGGGTCCCGCCTTCATAGATATCCCCTTCCTCTGCGTTGAAGACAGCAAAATCGAAGACGCCATGGTGGAAAACCCCAAGGAGACAAAGGTAGTGAAAGACCTTGAGGATGCCAACACCATGTTCGATGCCATGGGCACCTGCAAATTCATGGGCATGGCGCTGGCTGCACAAGATTGGGCTGACATGATAGGAAATTGCGTTGGCTGGGATTACACCGTGAATGACTTCAGGAAAACCGGAGAGCGAATTTACAATCTTGCCAGGGCATTCAGCGTTAGGGAAGGATGCACCCGGGCTGATGACTCTCTGCCAAAACGGCTGTACGAAGACCCGTTGCCAGAGGGAGCGGCTGAAGGCCACAAAGTGGAAAAGATGGACGAGATGCTTGATGCCTACTACGAGTTCCGGGGCTGGGACAAGAAGACGGCCAAGCCCACGCCCGAAAAGCTAAAGGAGCTGGGGCTGGACTTCGTAATCGGCAAGATATAGGAGGTGTGACCATGGCTGTTCCCCTTTCTGAAAAACCCTGGCTCAAACAGTACAAAATGGGGCCATACAAGCTCCCGCATACCAAGGAGCCCTATCCCCAGATAACCGTCCACAGCCTGTTAGATTCCTCTGCGGCTGAATTTCCGGATAAGGCATGCTGTTACTACCTGGGAAACGAGATAACCTATAGCCAGATGAAGCAGCTTACCGATAGTTTTGCCAACGCCCTCGCCGACATGGGAGTTAAGAAGGGAGATAAAGTAGCCACAATTTTGCCAAATAGCCCGCAGTATATTATCAGCGATTTCGGCACCATGAAGGCCGGCGCTGCTCATGTACCCTGCAGCATAATGCACAAAGCCGATGACCTGATATACGAAATCGGAGACTCGGGCGCCGAGACGGTAGTGTGCTCCGAGATGTCCCTGGAAGTGGTTAACTCCATAAAAGATAAAACCAAGCTGAAGAACATCGTGGTCACATCGGTTGCCGATTATTCAGCGGAAGAGCCGGCTCTGAAGAAGATACCGGGCACATACCAGTTGAGGGATCTGATAGCCGGTCATGAGCCGAAAGCTCCTGAAGTCGATATTGATCCAAAGAAGGACCTTGCCGTTCTGCCCTTTACCGGCGGTGCCACGGGACTGCCCAAGGGTGTTATGTTAACCCATTATAACCGTGTGGCAGCGGTAATCCAGACCGCCTGGTCCTACGAGCCGTTGAAGGTTGGCATTAGAGGGAAGACTTCTGGCATGTTGCCCATTCCCCTGTTCCACCAGTACGGTCATTTAATGTTGCACTTTGGAACCTACTGGGGATTGAAGGCATACCTGATACCAGACCCCAGAGATATGGATACACTGGTTCAAATGCTGACGAAATACCGCCCGTTTTTCTGCGGATGTGTGCCCACACAGTATTCCAGGCTGGTGGCAAAGGGGCTTGGGCGAATAAGCACCATGTTCATGTCCACCACTGCCGCACTAGCTCCGGAAATCGCTCAGAAATTCAGGCAGGAGACCGGTGTGCCCATAACCGAAGCCTATGGTTTAACCGAAACCGGCGGCGGCACGCACATGAATCTCTCCTCCTTCTCCAAGATTACCGGCTTCATGCAAGCGGAGAAGTTCGGCTCCATAGGCATACCTATCCCCGATACCGATGTCAGAATCATTGACCTGGAGACGGGCAAAGACGCTGAGCCCGGCAAGGAAGGGGAGCTATACGTCAAGGGCCCACAGGTAATGATCGGGTACTGGCCTGAAGTAGGAAAGGGACTGGTGGACGGCTGGCTGCCAACGGGAGACGTGGTGAAAATGGATGATGACGGATATTTCTATATCACCGACCGCGTTAAGGATATGGCTAACATATCCGGACTCAAGGTATATACCAGGCTGGTAGATGACATACTATACGAACATCCCGCCGTGGGAGATGGAGTAGCCATCGGTATCCCCGACCCGGAACGCCCCGGCAGCGAGAGGATAAAAGCCTTTATCAGACTCAAGAAAGAGTACCAGGGTAAGGTTACCGAAGAAGATATAATAAACCACTGCAAGGCAAAGCTACCGCCCTATGCAGTGCCCAGGTTCGTGGAATTTAGAGAAGAGCTGCCTCTCACCGTCACCCTGAAACTGTTCAAGAGGAAATTACGGGAGGAGGAGGTAGCCAAGATGAAAGCCAGAGGCGAGTTAGCGTAAAAGCGTTTAGCATTACTACTGTCATTGCGAGGAATCCCGATGTAGTCGGGATGACGAAGCAATCTCATCGCCCACTCTCAACTATGAGACTGCCACGCCTGCGGCTCGCAGTGACAAACGAACATGCAATGACAGTTTGAGTTACCAAATATCACAGTAGAAAGAAAATGGAGAGATGCCTAATTACGACGAGCTGGAAGCCAAAGTAATCAATACGGGTTCGTGTACGGTTTGTGGGGCGTGCATTCTAGCATGCCCCAACTCGCATATTAAGTTCCTCGAAGGCAAGCCCAAGAGACCCAAGAAGACACTGGATTGCGTGAGCTGCAATATATGTTATGACGCCTGCTACGTGCTCAGGCCAGGCATAGCCGAGGAAATAGAGGGCGAGATACTTGGCAGGTTAGAAAAAGGGGGAATCGGGATACATCGGCGTATCCTGGCCGCCAAAGTTAAGGACCAGAACATAGCCAAGGTCTGCCAGGACGGCGGCATTGTCACTGCCATGCTTCTCTATGCGCTGAACAAAGGACTCATAGACGGAGCGCTGGTAGTAGGCAGGGACGGCTGGATGCCAGTAGCCGCCACCGCCAAAACAAGAGACGATGTTCTGCTAGCCTCGGGCACCAAGTACGGCGTAGTCCCAGTGCTCAAGGAGCTACGCGCTGCCATCGTTGACCATGGACTGAGCAATATCTGCGTTGTCGGCTCCCCCTGCCACATCCAGGCCATCAGGTACCTCAAGCACCGCAGCCTGCCCATCGCTTCGCCGGTGAAACTAACCATAGGCGTCTTCTGCCGCGAGAACTACTATGTCCATGCCATATCGGAGAAGCTTAAGGAGAAAGGTCTGGACAGCAGCCAGGTGGACAAGTTCAACGTCACCGACGATTTCAACATCTACACCGGCGGCAAGAAGCTATCCTTTCCCATAACCGAGGTCAAGAGCTGCGTCCCCAGGCATTGCCTGACCTGCCAGGACTACAGCAGCGAGCTGGCAGACATCGCCGTAGGCAGCGACGGTTCCCCGGAGGGATGGTCAACCGTGGTCGCCAGGACTGCCCAGGGCGAGGCGATTATCGCCGATATGGAAAAAGAAGGGCTGATAGAGACCATGCCCTTGGAGAACCTTGCCACAATAGAGGAGCTTGCCGCCCGCAAGCGGGAAAAGGGCAAGCAGACCAGGGACATCTTCAAGTTAAAGGATGAGGGGCTGGACAACAAGGCCATCGCCGCCCGCCTGGGCATCACCGAATCCCGCGTCTCCCACCGCCTGGAAGGGACGTAAGTCGATAGTCGCTAGTCAGCAGTCGCTAGTCAATAATCGGCAGTCAGCAGTCGGCAGTCTCCAGTCCGTAGTCTCCAGTCCGTAGTCATTGCGAGCGAAGCGAAGCAATCTCCCCCTCCTGTCATTGCGAGGAATCCCGATGTAGTCGGGATGACGAAGCAATCCCATAGCCTGTCCTCAACAAGGGAGACTGCCACGCCCTTCGGCGGAAGATCTCGCAGTGACAGCAAGGGAAACATGTAGCGCGACCTTTCAAGGTCGCTCGGAGCGAGGCTGAAGCCCCGCAAGAAGTGTTTACCCCGTTCTCCAAGCGACCCTCAAGGGTTGTGCAACATGTCATCCAGCGAAGGCGAAGCCTGTGGCAGTCCCCCACCTGAAACCTGAAACTTGCATCTTGAAACTTTCGGTGCTAGTTACCCGCGGGTGGCAGCTTTGTCTAGTGCACACAAATCCAATGCGACCTAAAGGCAGGTGGTAACCACGAAAATCGACCCCCTCTCCAACTAGCAGATATAGAGGCAGGTCATGGGTTACATTTGTAATAGATTTCCATTAGTCTTTCTGATTCTTCTCGGGGAAGACCTGAAACTGTAGACTGAGTCCTGATAACAAAGTTAGTGAAGTCCTTCCTAAAGCTTTCGTCCTTCATCCATTTATTAAACTGCTCTGAGCCAATCATTTTTGTTGCATCTTTGGAAGTACCATACGAAATTATGTAGAAAGACCAACTAGGAAACATGTACATAAATGCACAAACATCTTCAATAGTTCTAAACGTCGTCTCGGTGGGGAAGAAAATTTTTTGGAAAGGTGTCGCGTCAACGGGATATATCTGTCCGTCGCTTTTTACCAATGTTATTGCATGGCTGACTCTTGCTGATTGTTCCAATTGTCTATTAAGGGCGAAGGGAAGTAGTGAACAGACGGCATTTGTTTCATGTTTTTCAAATTCATCATAGTGATATCCGTTCTTCAGAAGACAATATGTTATGAATGCTGAAAAACCGTAACAAAATGCTGTCTTCCTTTTGAATGCTTCTTCACGATCAATCAGTTTGCCCCAGCTATACGTATATTGGAAATTATCCTCTACGTATCTCTTGGCCAAAGGAGCTGAAATGCATCTAGCTGTAACATCCTCATATTCCTTCCATCTGTCAGACTTATAATTGTCTGATGTCTTGCTATATTTCCAGCTATCTTTTATCAATTCCTTCATTGAGAATTCGTTAAGTAACTTATCCAATACATCGGAATGTTCATCATATGCCTCCCACAATAAAGCTTCCAAAGGAGCGCAATAGCTCCTCTTGTCCCTAATGCCTTCGTTTAGTATTTCTTCGAATGCATCCTTATTTTTAGGGTCATTTGCCAATTTCAATATCTTATCAACGGCGTCGAGGTCTTTTTCATCAATCTTTGAATATTTGTCCAGCGAAAGGTCCGGCAATTTCAAAATCTCAGCATAAATTCCGGGAGCATTTCTTTCTGCATCAGGATGAAGTACCATAAGGTCTACAAAGCCCTGCTCGCTTTTGTCCATCACTCCATCTTCATCCAGTCTAGCCAAAACAGGTAAATAAATACCAAGTCCTTTATCTAAAGCATATTTCACAACAGGATTCTTCTTGTTGGGATTAGTTCCATGCTTCAACTCATCACTGTAACTAATTCCATCCCCATCAGCATCTTGGGGATAAACGCTGACCTTCCCATCAATCTTTGTTTCATTGCTCTTGTCCTTAACAACTATGCTATAAGAATAGTCGTCTTTTGGCGGGAGTCTGAAGCTAGTTTCCCAATTCGATTTTTCACCTTCAGCTTTTTCTACCTGTGTCCTTGTCAGAGGTACAGTGGTTCCATCTCCAAATTGTAGGTAAACTGCCTTAACTTTTTTATCGTCGTAAACGTCCACACTCAAGTTGATATCCTCATCTTCCATTACCCATTCAGGTGCCTTCCATTCTTGAATAACCGGAGGAGTTTCGTCTTTGGCACAGCCATAGGAGATACCGGTAAATGCAATGGCTCCCGCCAGAGCGATGTTTGAGATGGTTTTCCTGGTCAAAGCAGTTCGGATTAGGAGTGTGTCACTAAGGGGTCTTCTCGATTTCTTACTCATGCCGTCTATCCTCCTCTGCGTGTTTGCGTTTGCCCCCGGGTGAGAGGCGTAACTTGTATTAGTTTACGCCTGCTGACACGGGGTTGGCAAGACTGGAGTTGTGTCATTACGGTGCTAGCTACCCGCCCACGGGTCATTCCCATGAAGGACGGGGGGCAGCTTTGTCTAGTGCACAGAAATTCAGTGCCACCTGAAGATAGGTGGTAACCACGAAAGGCGCATGATTAACAGCAAGAAAGGATACCAGAAGACTGCCGCGCTTCGCTCGCAGTGACAGGGCTATGATTGCGAGTCCCGACGCAATCGGGGCTCGCGATTCTTTGGTACAGCCTCGGGCTGGGACTGGAAATTCAAGAAATCTGCGCTGGTGTTATAATACCTGAATCACTCTCGGAGGAGCAACATGAGAACCGGAAAGGAATACCTGGATAGCATCGAGAAGATGAAGTTCTCCATCTACATCGATGGAGGCAAGCTGGACAATGCCCTGGAACATCCTGCAGTGCGGGCGGCGGCCAA
>VGNX01000063.1 GCA_016865855.1 Chloroflexota bacterium
CTTCTGGATGCGCTTTTCCCCGAGTTCACCCGGGTCTTTGAAGACCCGGGTGGGCTGACGGCTCTGAGCGTACTTCCCACATGCCCTATCCCCAGGGTGATAGCCGGGATGACGGACGATGAGTTTGTGGCTACAATCGATGCCCGGCACAAAGGGCGACGCCTGATGCGGAAGAAGCTAAAAGCACTCCATTACTCGGCGAAAACATCCATCGGAATCAATGCCGGCGCGTACTCGTTGTCTCATGAAATCGCGTTCCTGGTCGACAAGCTTGAGCTTATTAGGCAGCAAATTCGCATCATGGAAGGGATGCCGGTCAAGCTGGTGGATGAAACAGAAGAAGGCAAATACCTGCTCTCGATAATGGGGCTCAACTATATTGCTGTAGCCGGGTTACTCGCAGAACTCGGCTGCTTCAAGTTATACCGAAGTGCCAAGCAAATGATAAAGATGGCCGGCAGCAACCCCACCGAGTCGGAATCAGCTGGCAAGAAGAGGTCAAAAACACCGATGAGTAAGCAAGGGCGTCCGTTACTGAGATACTGCGCCTGGACGTCGGTTATCTCGATGCTGCGATTCAACACTGATTTCCGTGCCTGGGCGAAGCAGAGACGAGAACGGCCGGTTCATGCCAATCCTCTCAGCGGAAGGGAAGTAGTCGGAGCAGCACTCAACAGGCTGCTGCGTTTGGCCTTTGCTCTGGTTAAGAATCAGACCTATTACCGGGATGTAAAACCGGTACTGATACCGGTAGCAGTTTAAAATATCGGAGGTGTTATAATTGCATCAGGGTGGGCAGGGAGACGCCGCTGCTTGTTTTGGGAGCTCATTTGAGCCAACCCGCGTACACAACATGGTGCCCCTGCCCTCCTGGCCAAACCGGTATGAGGTATGATGGGACCCCGCCCGGCGGATGAACCCGTATCTAACCGCTAAGTTGGGAGCCAGGAAAAGAGAGGCTGGGGTCTGCCCACCGGTGTAAAGACAAAACAGAAGGAAATTTGGCTGGAGCTATTGACCTTGGGGAATATAGTATGTTGTTACATCATGGTTGATTAATCGAATTTGCTCGTACTCTGGTCAGGTCACAATCCGTCAGTTTGTGCAATAGGGCGATGCAGAAACTTCATACCTGAACTGAACAAACCAGACAAATGTGCAATAGGTAACTACTGAAGTAACAGTGGAAGCAGGCTCATTATCTCATGAAAATGCCAGGCTTGAAAATGAGCTGGCACCATTGTGTTGACTTGACCCTGACAATGCCAAACGGGAGCTTGTATTATTACCTCATTGCATATCAGTCTTGGATGTCAATCTAGCAACTTTTCTTGAATCAAGCATGTGGGAACGGAAACAAGCTATTTGATATCTGCATGATATTTTTGTAGGGACCTTACGTCTGATTTACCTTCACGGCAGGCGGCGATTCCTCTAGCCGCTGCCATGGCGGCAGCTAGTGTGGTGATATAGGGAACCTTATATTTAATGGCTGCCTTACGAATATAAGAATCGTCGTACCTGCTTAGTTTTCCTATCGGGGTGTTGATAACGAGCTGGATTTCCTTATTCTTGATGGCATCGGTTATATTTGGTCGTCCCTCGTGTTCTTTGAGGATACTAACCGATGGAATGCCCAGGCTGGACAAAAAGGCGTGTGTGCCAGCGGTGGCCATTATCTTGAATCCGAGGTTGGCAAATTGTATGGCAACATTGCCTACGGCAGGGCGGTCATACTCGGCGACCGTAATAAGTACGGTACCACTTGTTGGTAACGGCGTGACCGCCTCCTGTGCTTTCCAGAACGCCATGCCAAAGGATTTGGCAATACCCAGCACTTCACCCGTGGACTTCATTTCAGGCCCGAGTAAGGGGTCGACTTCGGGGAACATGCTGAAGGGGAACACAGCCTCCTTTACACCAAAATGCGGGATATGTCTATTCTTCAGTTTTAGGTCCTTTAGTTGCCTGCCTAACATTAGCTTGGTAGCTAGGTTGGCCATGGGAATGGCGCAGACTTTGGAGACCAAAGGTACAGTACGGGAGGCGCGCGGATTTGCCTCCAGCACGTAGACTACGTCCTTGCAGATAGCATACTGGATGTTCATCACGCCGACCACCTTAAGCTCACTGGCAATACGCCGTGTGTATTCTTCTATTGTTTCGATATGTTTCTGGGGTATACTCACCGGCGGGATAACGCAGGCGGCATCACCGGAGTGGACGCCAGCGTACTCAATGTGCTCCATAACAGCGGGGATAAAGACATTCCCTCCGTCGGCCAAGGCATCAGCCTCGGTCTCGATGGCGTTTTCTAGGTAGCGGTCAATGAGGATGGGGCGATCCGGTGTTACCCCAACGGCGGCAGCTACATATAACCGCAATTCTTCCTCGTCATGGACTATCTCCATGCCCCGTCCCCCTAGCACATATGAAGGGCGCACGATGAGGGGATAGCCAATGCGCTTAGCTATTACTAGGGCCTCTTCCAGTGTGCTGGCTGTACCCGATTCTGGCATGGGGATGCCGTATTTCTTCATCATCTCACTGAAGCGGCCGCGGTCGGAGGCAATATCTATGGAATTGACCGTCGTCCCCAGTATCCTGATTCCAGCTTCTTCCAGTTGTGCGGCGATATTAAGCGGTGTCTGACCGCCGAACTGAACGATAACGCCCAAGGGCTTCTCTTTCTGATAGATGCTGACCACGTCTTCCACGGTCAGCGGCTCAAAGTACAGCTTGTCCGAAGTATCATAGTCGGTAGAAACTGTTTCCGGGTTGCAGTTGACCATGATAGTCTCGTAGCCCATCTCGCGCAGGGAAAAGGCGGCATGGACACAGCAGTAGTCAAACTCGATTCCTTGGCCGATACGGTTCGGGCCGCCGCCAAGTACCATAACCTTGGGGCGGTCGCTTACCGTAGTGCGGTCAGGACCGTTGTACGTGGAGTAGTAGTACATGGCGTTTTCCGTACCACTTACTGGCACGTAGTCCCAGGTTTCAACCACACCTATTTTCGTGCGCTGCTCGCATATTCTTTGCTCGCTGAGTCCAAGTAGCTTCGCCAGATACCTGTCGGCAAATCCTTCCTTCTTTGCCTTAGTGAGTAGATGATTCGGCAGCTTCTTGTTTTTATATTCAAGGATTTTCTCCTCAAGCCCTACCAGCTCTTTCATCTGCTGGATGAACCACGGTTTGATGTAGGTCTTCTTGTAAAGCTCCTGAATATCAGCACCCTTGCGTAACGCCTCATACATGATGAAATAGCGTTCGCTGGTGGGGTAACTGAGCATCTGCATGAGTTCGTCAAGTGATTTATCATGGAAATCTTTAGCGAAGCCGAGGCCGTAGCGGCCATTTTCCAGGGAGCGGATTGCCTTCTGAAAGGCTTCCTTGTAAGTTTTGCCGATGCTCATTACCTCGCCGACGGCGCGCATCTGTGTTCCCAGCCGGTCTGTAGCGTCACGGAATTTCTCAAAGGCCCAGCGGGCGAACTTGACGACTACGTAGTCGCCAGAAGGTGTGTACTTTTCCAGTGTACCTTCACGCCAGTAGGGAATCTCGTCTAGGGTAAGGCCTGCTGCCAGCTTGGCGGAAATGAGAGCGATAGGGAAGCCGGTGGCTTTTGAGGCGAGTGCCGAGGAACGAGATGTCCTGGGATTAATCTCAATGATAACCACTCGTCCCGTTTTGGGGTCATGGGCAAACTGGATATTGGTGCCGCCGATGACCCCTATCCTTTCGACGACCCTGTAGGAATATTCCTGCAGGCGCTGCTGTAGCGCCGGGTCGATGGTGAGCATGGGGGCTGTACAGAAAGAGTCTCCCGTGTGGACACCCATAGCATCGACGTTCTCAATAAAACAAACCGTTATCATCTGATTTTTATGGTCACGGATAACCTCCAACTCCAGTTCTTCCCAGCCTTCAACTGATTCTTCAATAAGTACTTGTCCAATCAAGCTGGCACTAAGGCCGCGGCCGGAAATAAGTCTAAGTTCTTCACTGTTGTAGACGAGTCCCCCACCCGTTCCGCCCAGGGTATAAGCAGGCCTGACCACTACTGGGTAACCCAGCTCTGCGGCAATGGCCTCGGCCTCTTCTACGCTCTGAGCAACTTTACTCCGGGGCATTTCAATCCCCAGTTCGGTCATCGTTTCCTTGAAGGCTAATCTGTCCTCGCCACGTTTAATGGCATCAGGCTCGACCCCAATGACTCTGACGTTATATTTCTCCAGCGCGCCGCACTGTGCCAGACTGGCGCTCAGGTTCAGGCCTGTCTGACCACCCAGATTGGGAAGGATGGCATCCGGTCGCTCTTTCTCAATTATCTTAATCATCGTGTCCAGGTTGAGAGGCTCAATATAGGTAACGTCAGCCATGCCGGGGTCAGTCATGATTGTTGCCGGATTGGAGTTGACTAGCATAATCTCGTAGCCAAGTGACCGCAGGGCTTTACATGCCTGGGTGCCGGAATAATCAAACTCACAAGCTTGACCAATAATAATCGGACCAGAACCGATAATCATCACCTTCTTGATATCATTACGTCTGGTCATTATTTGTGACTCCTTCCCGCTGTTTTTATCGCTTTAGTCCATCTTACGTTGCTGAAATGGCGCAACAAGGTGGGCATCAATCTCGGCTTCGGTAACGGAACCCTTGAGCAACTGTTTAAGCAAAGCTATCAGCTCAACGGGAGGGTCGGCAAGGCCATCTTTGAGTAGCACCAGTTCATTGAGAGGAATAGCTGACGGATAGTTTGCATCATGGGGGAATCCGTGTAGTTTGCCAATTTGTCTCTTGATATATTCGTAGGCTTCCTTGCGAAGTTGGCTCTTTGACATTTACTCACCACGAGAAGACACAGCATGTCTTGGCAATGCCATCGAGTAAAACGCTTCTGACATATATCTTTTCAAGAGCATATCTGTGACTTGTACCAAATTATTAATGCACCTTTTATGCTAGAATTTTCAGCATGATAGCTTCCGGAGCGGGATGTTGCCATTGTGTTGCCAAAGGGTCTGTGAGAGTACCTGTTAAGGTGGAGAAATGAATCTGAGCCGCGGAGGACTCGAACCTCCAACCGGCTGATTAAGAACGACACCCTCCTATCGCCAGCAGCTGCTGATATCTATTGTTTAATTTCGGATATCCAACACAGTATACAAGAATTATGCCTTGTTTGCTATTGTTTAATCTGTAATACCGGACAGATTGTTGGCAAAATGTTGGCGAAAGGCCTAAGGCTTTTTCGCAGTTCGTTGAGGAGCTAATCAATTATAAAACAAATTTATCTTAAGTTTAACAATCCAGACAATTGTTGACCTACTCACCGCTAAAGGGGGAATAGAGTTCAAGGTTTAACTACAGGTATTATTTTGGTGGGCAAGCCAGCCACCATCAGGAAAACCTCGTCAACGCACTGAGCCAGCATCTGGTTGGCTTTACCCAATAGGTCGCGGTATAACCTGCCTACCCGGCTAACTGGCACCAGACCCAGCCCAACCTCATTGCTCACAATAATAACGCTGGCATCAATTCTCTTCATGCATTCTACGAGTTCATTGATTTCAGCAATTACCTGTCCTTCTAAGACTGATTCCTCGATCTGCTCCAGAGTCTGGTCACTATGTTGACTGAAGATATTACTCAGCAATAGTGTGATGCAATCCACGACCACCACCTGAGCACTGCCGACTTCCTGCTCAATCCGATGTCCTATATGGCACGTAGCCTCAAGGGTACGCCAGTCAGCTGGTCGCCTTCTCCGATGCTCATCAATGCGCTGGCGCATCTCTGGGTCACCAGCCTCTGCGGTTGCCACAAAGAGCACCTGCCCGCCCAGTTTTCGGGCAAGCTCTTGAGCAAAGCAACTCTTGCCGCTACGTGCACCGCCAATGATTAAAGTAGATATTTTCAATCTCATAACCCTCACTGCTTACTGAGCAGGGCAGGAAAATTGCTGGTAGGAAGGCCCTAGTCCTCTTCAGATGCTTTACCTTTAGGCTTTAGTTTGTATTTTACAATTCTGAGGAACCAGCGGTCATCTTTCAGCTCCTCGTTGGTATCCAGAATTTCGATGTGCCTACGGAACAGAGGGCCACTAATGACGTAGCTATGGTATTCACCGACTTCCCCGCATGGCGTGATGTTCTTCGTCTTCCCCAGTTCTTTCAGGTCTGCCAGAAAAGCTGAATCTATCTTTCGCCCCAGCCATTCCCTGCCAAGCACGTCGTTCTTGGTGACAACTACCACCGACTCAAAA
>VGNX01000064.1 GCA_016865855.1 Chloroflexota bacterium
ATAGCGTTCTCGCACTGCCTCGGTATATTCTTGTATGCTGCCTCGTGTCATGTTTGCCTCCTCTGGGTAACACTATTTTTGAGGCAACGATACCACTTTCGGTAACAATAATTATGAGGCAATTCGATTTGTTGGTTTCTCTTTAAGCTTTCGGTATAATTCTCTCCTGTTTGTCAACTTAATCTAGTGTAGCACGTTTGCTTCAAAAAAAACAGAGGTGTGGCTCTTCAAGCTCGGTTCGGGCGGGGTTAACCCCCGCACCCACATGTTTTAGTGTCATCCTGAGCATTTCTCCTGTCATCCTGAGCCCTTCGCTTGTCATCCTGAGGGAGCGAAGCGACCGAAGGATCTGGCTTAGAATAAAACCCGCGACCGGAGAATTTGCTCAGGACAGGCTTCGCGAAGGAACTACGTAATGAAGGGCGTAGACCCTTCACTTCGTTCAGGGTGACAAAGGATGTTCAGGGTGACATAAGCAGGTCGTTTAGGGTAACAAATGTAGCGGCGACCTTTTAAGGTCGCCGCTACATGTTAATAGGATAATGTGGTTGCGACCTTTTAAGGTTGCCAAGGTGGGGCTATATCCTTCCCAGGAAGGATGAAGCCTCGCCGTTACATTAGTAAGCAACCTCTAATCCAGTCTGGCGGTTTGAAGTGTTTATTTAATGGTATAGGTACACTGTTTGTAGGTGAAGTAACTGGGAAAGTCCAGTCCATCGCTAGGTGGCGTTGTCCATTGGAGAGTACCACCTGGCCAATATTCGACATTATAGCCAGCCACGGACCCATTCCAGGTGGCATTAGGGGCGGCATAAACTGTACCGTTGACGGACAGGATAAAGACGTAGTCATTGGAGGTGGCGGCAACGCTACCTGGTTTAAAATCCACGTTTCCCCAAGCCACGACGCATCCGGCGCCATAAATATAACTGTTTTTTGTTACGTAAATAGCATTTTTGGCGAAGAGGGTCTTCTTGTTAAGGTTTAAGTTGACTGAGTCGATTGTCAGGGTGCCGGTAACATAGACAGTGCCCGTCAGCCTCGCCCAGCCGCCCCCGGTGATAGTCAGGTCTCCGTTGTGATTCACCACCGGTATCTCACAAGGGGTAGCCTCCTTGCAGCTAGTAGACGAGATATTTATAGTTCGGGTACCACTGGTCTGTTGCACGTGGCGAACCTGGTTGTAGAAAAATGTGTTAACTACGTCGGCATTGGGCCATCTGTCGGGCACGGTTGGGTCTTTTATGGGCGCAGGAATGACGTCTCCTTTATTATCTATGCTATTGGTGTATACAACCTTGCCCCTGATTACGCACTTCGGCTTGATGATTACGTTATTGGCGCTGGTGATGGCGTTATCAAAGAACCAGGGATTACCCCCTAAATTGACAAGCGCTTCGACAGTAGTGCTGCCGCCGGGGAGAGTGGCGATGGAGACAATCTTGTAGAGTTTCTCATTTACCTTGCTGAGGGTAACGTTCACGGTTCCGCCGTTTACCAGTTCCGGCAATTGCCACTCTTTGTACGGTTTAAGTCCAGCATTGTTAAGTTGCCACAGGGCGTCGGCCACGCCGGCATCAGCGGCGTAAAGCTCCAGAGTGTTCTGTTCAACTATGCGGTTAGCGTTAAGGTTGGTGGCGGTGAGGCTGAGAGTAGGTATGACGAGAAAGCCTCCCAGCACCAGGAGAATCAGCGCCATAGGCAACGCCTGCCCGCGCTCGCTCCCCAGGATTCTCTTTATTTTCTTCAGTAATTTCATTTTGTACCTCCTTCACTGAGAGTGTCTAACCGCACCCCAATGTCATTCTGAGCGAAGCGAAGAATCTCCAGGCTTTCCTCCTCGGGAAGTTTGCCTTGAGCTACATTGAGATTCTTCGGTCGCTGCGCTCCCTCAGAATGACAATAGTGAAAGGCTCCCTCAGAATGACACGAAAGGGAGGGCTCAATCGTAATGATACGAGTGAGACCTCGCAATGACTGGTGGTTATGGAACAATTTCATCTTGCACCTCCTTTGGGCCAGCTACGGAGCCGGTACCCTTTGCGCAGCTTCATAGTCTCTGGTTACTGGCACGTTGCCGGAAATGGCTTTTATGGTAAAGGTCAGCGTGCCAATCTGGCTCGGGGCATCATAATTATAAATGGCGGTTGTGTCAGGCATAGAAATATATTGGGCTATCGCGGTTTGTCCTACGATGCTTCCCCCGATACTCTCGGTCCGAACGAGCCATCGCTCGCCAGACATATCCTCGAACTCGTAGACAAACTGTTTGGGAACCACTGCTCCGCTATCTTCATCCCATTCAGGTACCGTCAGGGTCAGGAATGTGTCCGGGTCTGGGTCAATATCAATGTTTCCCTGTGACATCTGGACATCGCGGGAAATCCAGTAGCCGGTGTTCTGGACCTGGCGCAGGGCGATAGCCCAATTGTTGCTCTGCGGGCTAAGTCTCATCATCGTGATAACGGTCATTGATGCAGCACCCACGACGAAAACGGCTATGGCTATACCCACCAACAGCTCAATCAGGGTAAAGCCTTTTTCGCCTGCTTTCAGTTTCATAATCTGTACCTTATAATCTTTAACGTAGTTGCGACCTTTTAAGGTCGCCAGCGGGGCTAAAGCCCCGCAGCTACATGTGGCTACTGCCTCCGTCCTTCGGGGCTGAAGCCCCGCGACTACATGTTGCCATTGTCCACGGCTCTTGCGAGGCTGAAGCCTCGCAGCTACATGCAGTCATCTTTAGTTTCATGGTTTCACCTTATAGCCGACCAGAGTGAACACTGGCTCTCCATCATGGGTGACGGTGACTGTTATCTCTTGAAGTCCATCATCGTTGTCGGTTCCATCGCCTTTTGGGTCCAGGCGTGCAGCGGAGATGGTGATGTCATAGCCATCAGGAATGTCGGTCAGTTTTGCGGCTTCGTAATTCGGTGGATTATTGCCAGCATCATAGGCCCAGCTCTTGATGCGCTCCATCTGAGATTTGGCCAGGCTATCGGCGGTTACGCTCTCCTGGCTGACCATTACTGCCTTGGACGAAGTTGACATACCGATGAGGAAGATGACGGCAACTGCAGCCAGAATACCAAGGGCTACGAGGATTTCAATCAGGGTCAGCCCTCGTTCACCGTTCCGAGCCGGGCCAAAGGCCGGGAAGGCTACCTGTTGCCGTCTTTTATTCATTTAGATTTAGCCTCCTACCAGGCTGAGGGCGCCATAGATGGGCATAAATACAGACAGGGCGAGAAAGCCGATGCCCAGCCCCATGGCTATGGTCATGGCCGGCTCTATCATGCCAATCACGGTCTGTGTCCGTCTGTCGGCTTCGATTTCGTAGTTTTCAGCTACTATAATCAGTGAGTCGTCTAAATTGCCGGTTTCCTCACCGACCTTGGTCATCTCCACCATCAAGGGCAGGAAAACCTTTCTTTTGCTCATAGGTTTAGCCAGACCCTGGCCTCTGAGCATGTCCTGTTCTACTTCGCCCAAGGCTCTGGCCACCGCTCGATTGCCAGTAGCTCGAGCGGTTAAGGCCATGACTTCAGGCAGTGGCAAGCCAGCCCGAAATAGCAGTGACAGACTGCGGCAAGACCGCGCTAGCTCACTCACCAGGCTGAGACGCCCGATTATCGGCAGCCTTAGAATCAGTCTGTCCCGGTAATAACGCCCGTTTGGCGTTCGGGTATATAAGAAGCCGACGATGATTAAAGCTATGATAACCACCAGCAAATACACGCCATAGCTCTCCAGGAAGCCCATTCCAGCTAGAAGCATCCTGGTGGGCAAAGGTAGCTGGCCGCCTAGTTTGCTAAACATGTCAATCAACGGTGGCAGGAGGACGGTGAGCATGATGGCGGCGACAGCGATAGCTAAGCAGAAGACAACGGCAGGATACATCATTGCCTGCTTAATTTTAGCCATGGCTGCGGTCTGACGCTCAGTGTAATCGGCCAGGCTCCTGAGCACGGCTTCAAGCGAACCGGTTTGCTCGCCGACACTCATCAGCTTACAGTAAAGTGTCGAGAAGGCGTGGGGGTGTTGGGCCAGGGCTGTTGATAAACCCTTCCCACCGCGAAGGTCGTTAACTACTTCGATAAGCACCCTCTTCAGGGTTTTGTCTGTTGTCTGGGAACTGAGCAGTTCCAGGGCCTGGATAATGCCGACACCTGACCCCAAGAGGAGCGCTAGCTGTCGGGAGAAGGTAACCATCTCGGCCGGCTTGACCTTTGCCTGGAGGAACCCCCCTACATTAGGGATGAAGGCAGTAATCGGCTTGAGACTAACCACGCGATAGCCGACGTTGGTCAGCATGTCCGCAGCTGCCCGCTCATTTGAGGCCGAAATCCTACCCTTGACTATTTGCCTGTCTTCAGTGTAGCCGAGATAGTTATAGTTCATAGCAACCTCACCCCCTTTATCCCCCTCTCCCTCCCCATATCCCAGCGAAGAGTAAATCTTCTGCTGGATGCCTGCCCACCCTGCCTCCCTTTACTAAGGAGAGGGGGAATATGATTTCTTAAGAGGGGGCTTTGCCCCCTCTTAAACACCCTAAGGGCTTTTGTCTTTCAAAACTCTTTGAGATAACATTTTGTAGCTCATTCCACTAGTCTCTCTAGCCTTAACCCACCGAATAAGCGTTGCGTAGGACTTCGTAAGGCGTGGTGCTGCCGGCGCCGGCTTTAAGCATGCCGTCTTTGGCTATTGTTATCGTACCCTCTTCGATGGCTTTATCTCGAATTTCAGCAGCCGAAGCTCCGGCAACCAGCAATCGTTTTATCTCATCGCTGAGCGATAGTATCTCGAAAATGCCTATCCTGCCCAGGTAGCCGGTGTAGGTACAGGCTTTGCAGCCAGCGCCATAATCGAACTCGCTGCGTTCCTCACCCGTCTCCCGGCGATAGGCAATTTGCTCAACCAGAGGTGCGGTGACCTTGTGAGCACAATTAGGGCAAACACGCCGAACCATTCGTTGGGCCACGATGCCGATAACTGCTGAACATATCAGAAAAGGCTCAACACCAAGGTCCATGAGTCGAAACAAGACACCTATAGTGTCGTTGGCATGAACTGAAGATAACACTAGATGCCCGGTGAGAGCCGACTGAATAGCTATGTTGGCTGTCTCGCTATCCCTGATTTCCCCCACCAAGATAATATCAGGGTCAAGGCGGACAATAGACCGCAGTCCGCTGGCAAAGGTTACACCGGCCTTAGGATTTGTTTGTATTTGGTTTATGCCTTCAAAACGGTACTCCACAGGGTCTTCAATGGTGATGATGTTCCGTCCCACTCTATCCAGCGAGTTGACTGAGGCATAGAGGGTAGTAGTCTTACCGGCGCCAGTAGGGCCGCTGAGCAAGGCCATGCCGTAAGGCGCCATGAGCATGCGTTCGAATGTTTCCCGGCTCTCAGGCAGGAATCCAAGCTGAGCTAGGGACAAGACGGCCATCGATTTATCCAGAAGGCGAAGCACCGCCATCTCACCGTGGACAGTACTGATGGTGGCTACCCGTACATCGACTTCTCTTCCTTTGGTATTAAATGAGAATTGACCATCCTGGGGGCGACGGGGGTCAGCGATATTCATACCGGCGAGGATTTTAATTCGGGAAATGAGCGGGCCATGGGCGCCGATGGGCAAAGAAGTCACCTCGTGTAGAATACCATCGATACGGTAGCGGACACGAAGCCTATCCATCGCAGGCTCGATGTGGATGTCAGAGGCTCGTGACTTCACAGCTTCTTCGGCAAGGAGATTCAGTGCCTTAGCTACTGGCGAATCGTCAGCTACCTCGGCAGCGGCTCTTTCCAGAGATATTGCCTCTGGGGCTGTCACCACCGAGCCAAATTGTTTGGCAATCTCTCCGAAAGCCTTGTAGTTGAAATCAATAGCCTCTCGGATATCAATTGCTGGTGCTGGTACTGGCGAAATCCTCTTTTTGGTTAGAGCCGCCAAAGCTTCAATAGCCAGGATATCATCAGGGTTGGCCATAGCCACTCGTAATGTTTTATCTTCGACCGCCAGCGGGACGACATTATATTTCCTGGCTAAGTATTCGGGGACTAACTCCAAAGCCTCAGGCGTCGGAGCTTGACACAACATACTATAATCCTGAAGAGCAATAGCTCCGGCTAAATTTCTTTCACTTACACCGGTGGGCAGACCCCAGCCTCTCTTTTCCTGGCTCCCAACTTAGCGGTTAGATACGGGTTCATCCGCCTGG
>VGNX01000065.1 GCA_016865855.1 Chloroflexota bacterium
GCTTGGTTCCCGGTTGTGGTTTGCTTTCCCATGGCGGTGGTGAGTACCTCCTTAACTGTTATTTTCTTCACTAACAGAAAGGGTACTCGCTGCCGCTAGCTATTTCCACACCTTTTGATTGTACCTCCGCTAAGGCTTTTAAAAGGCGGCCCGGACTTGCATCATCTGGGTCAACTGCAACATAAGATCGACCTTCCTTTAGCACATGGTACACTACCTTAAGTAGCCACCTGGCCATTATCGTTTTAGCTACATTTGCACTCTTGATTTTCCTAAGCGCGTTCAACCGCGTTCTTATTTCGGCGTCAGCGTAAGACGCAGGCACTACAGCTTCGATCAAAGCCCACCTTAGCCACCGATTTCCTTCTAAGGTAATCTTCCCATGGTATGTCTTTCCCCCAGATGAGTGAGTGGATGGTACAAGTCCAGCATAAGAGCACAATTTGGATGGAGAGCTAAAGCGGCCAATGCCATCAATTTCAGTGCTGATAAGCACAGCTAGTGTTATCCCTATTCCCGGTATGGTGGAAAGAAGTTGGGCATCAGTATCTTTCTTGTATATGTCCTCGATCATCTCGTTAGTAGTTGATATCTCTTGGTTAAGGTGCTCAACAAGCCTCAGATCTGAGTCAACTATTTTCTTATCATCAACTCTAGCCCATTCGAGTGAGTTAAGCCATTCCCTACCTTTATTCCCCTTCTTTAAGAACAAGTTCTTTGGCTTCGCTTGAATGATCTCCGGTGGTAGCAGCTGATTATTTACAAGGTCATGTATTCGGTTCTTTACCCGAGTTCTCATTGCTACCATGAAAGACCTGTGCCTGATCACCCTTTGTTTTACCCGGTTCTCCGCTTTCCTCAAATGAGCCTGAGGAATAAGGTCAGCCATTAGCAGTTAAGCTAGGGTTCGAGAATCAATAGCATCGGTCTTTACCTTGGCCGAGGCAATTGCTTTTACCTTAAGCGGGTGAGCAAGTATTATCTCTTCCACAAGATCCCTCGCCAGCTCGTATGTTTTGGACCAATTCCAACATGATTCTATCACCATCTTGGTGCTGGCTCTGTCGCCTATAAATCTTTTGAATTCCTCCTTGGTGTGGGCCAGCCTCTTCGCCTTTACCTCCCCCGTCTCCGTGTTAATCATTGTGGCATGGTCGTATTGCTTGTGGGAATCTAAACCGATATGCTTCATTCAGCACCTCCTTATGGTGTATATTTGGGTTCTCCCAAGCCTAAACTTTACACCATAGACTCGGGAGGTGCATTATTCTTTCATGTTACCTGTTTTGTTTAATTGCAAAGGAGCCTATCGTATTCGCGAAGTATTCTGTCGGCGATAGTTGCCCAGCCGAATTCGGTCATCCTGTCTCGCCTTGTTTTGACACGTTGGTCCTTGTCTTCTCGCTGGCAAAGAAGCCCTGATATTTCGCTGGCCAGATTGTGGGGAGAATTATCTCTGGCTATGCGTCCTATTTCGCCGTGGCGGATGATAGACCTCATGCCGCCTACATTGGTGGCTACTATCGGCGTGCCGCAGGCCAGGGATTCCAGGGCAACCATGCCGAAGCTTTCATAGTATGAGGGGATGGCACAGATGTCTGCAGCGCTGTAAAAAAGCGGCAGTTTCTCTTGGGCTACAGAGCCGACAAAGGTAACCTGGTCTTCGATGTGCAGGTCTTTTGCCATCCGCTGCAGCACCCGCACCTGTCCCTGACTGTGTTCATCGCCACCAACTATCATAAGCACCGGTGGTTTTTCGCCTTCTATGTAGTTCAATGCCCCTAGTAGCTGTCCCAGGCCTTTCAGGGGTTCGATTCTGCCGACAAAAAGTATGACCTTTTGATGGTCTAAGCCCAGTTCCTTTCGGGCTATTCCCTTATCTATAGGTTTGAACAAGTCTAGATTGACGCCACAGGGGATGATGGTAATCTTATCTGGAGAAGCACCATAATACTTTATAAGTTCTTCCCTTTCTCTTGCCGTGGAGGCGATAATGCAGTCGCAGCCACCTACCACCTCTCGCTCGCTCTCTATCCGCAGTTCGGGCTCATCTTCGCTAATGCCGATGCTGTTCTTGACCGCACCAAGGGTGTGAAACATCGCAACATGAGGGACATACCACCAGGCCTGTAATTGCTTGCCTACCAGGCCTGATAGCCAGTAGTGGCTGTGTATCAGGTCATAGTGGAGATCGTTAGATTTCCTGAAGTTCTCCACGCCGCAGGCAAACCTTTGAATATAGGCATAGATGGCTACTTTGGGCATTTCTTCGTCACCACCGGTTTCGAGGTGGACCAGCCTGACGTTTCTGCCCAAGTTAATTAGCGGCTCATGCTGTGGTTGATGAACCATTGTGTATATATCTACCGCATGCTCTCTTCTCCCCAGTTCTCGCGCCAGTTCCTGAATATAAACGTTCATCCCGCCGGTATCCCTTCCTCCCAGCATGCCCAGAGGGCAACTATGGACGCTAATCATGGCTATCTTAAGTCGCTTTGTCATGGCGTAGTCTATCCCACATAACTCAATGAGCACTTATACAGTGGCAGCTCATGTCCACCCAGATGATATTTATAGGCTTCATCACCTTTTAGGAAATCGAAGCGTTTTTTGCCTCTCTCGATGCTGTCCTTGATGCATAATGCCTTTGAAATCACCCCAACGCTCAGCCAACCATAATCTGGGTCATAGCCGCTGTTGTACAGGTATGCTGTATCCTTATAATCAAAGCACATGGTGGCGGCTACGGGTTTTTCATCAAGCTCCAGTATGTTGAGTATTAGCAATTCCTGCTCTGCCATGGCACGTGCCACTGCCCGGAAGAACGATTCCATTTGAGGAGTCAGGAAAGCTGCCTTGTCCTGGCGGCTGTCTCGAAACAGCCGCAGAAAGATGTCAACATCATGTCGATCGGCATCCGGGCTGGTACGGTAGTTTAATTTGCCTTCTTCGTTCAGTCTCCTGAGCTTACGCTTTAACTCATGCCGCTGTTTTCCACTGAGCGATTGGAGATATTCCTCCCAGGTGGCGGGCAAATCGAGTTCCACAGAAACATCTTCTCTGGAGCATGATACTTGCCATACTTGCCTTGGAGCAACCTTTACGAGACTTTTGAGTACCGTGGAGTCAGGCCTCAAAGGTGCCAAATCTAAGCGGATAATTCCTTTGGCTTTCAGGTTATCCAGTAGCTCGTGAAAGAAGCTCTCCTCGTTGCCGGGCTCGACAGCAAAGTCCAGATAATCGCAGACGTCGCTGCTACCGATAAAGGAAGCGACATAGCCATTTACAAGAAGCGGGGCAATTCCTATGACTTTTCCTTGGTGTCTGACGGCGCCCAGATGCAGCTCAGCGCCAGAGCCGAACTGCTGCCACCAGATTTTTGACCATACAGGCGATGAGAAGATTGAGCTTGCTGTCGAATTGCCTTGAAGCTTCTTCCAGTCGGAATATATGGAATCGAAGCTCTCCGAAGTGAATCGAGAGTTCATAAGCCTAAACGTGCTTATTATAGCCTGAGTAACGAGGTTTCTGCCAATGGCAGAATAGGGACATGCCGTGTCATTGCGAGCATAGCGAAGCAATCTCACTTCACTCCCCCGCTACCGAGATTGCCACGGCACTCCGTGCCTCGCAATGACAATGAACATTATCGGTATATGTAGGGATAGACCTTCAGGTCTGTCCGCTTTGGACAGGTCTAAAGACCTGTCCCTACATCTCGTAATGACAATAACAGCTCAACGACTCTTCTGTTGAAGCAACCCAAAGAATATGTTAGATTAGGCGAGTTGTCTGCGGATAGAGTTAGCCTGGCAGAAATTCAGGAGGATGACATGGAAATGAGTCAGAAGCAGTTTCCGAAGCTTTTTGAGCCCGGTCGGATAGGGAGCCTGAAGCTTAAGAATCGATTAGTCATGCCGCCTATGGCAACGAATTTTGCCTTAAAGGACGGCACGGTGACAGACCGGCAAATAGACTACTATGAAGAAAGGGCTAAGGGTGGCGTTGGTCTTGTCATCGTGGAGATCTCATGTGTGGATTCTCCCGTTGGCAAGGGTACAGTGAGACAGATAGCTATTGACGATGACCGGTTTATCCCCGACTTGAGCAAGTTGGCGAAGGCCATCAAGCGGCATGGAGCCAGGGCAACGATACAGATTCACCATGCCGGTAGACAGACTTCAGCCAGATTTACCGGTCATCAGCCGGTAGCTCCCTCGCCTATCCCAGTACCAGGAGGTGAGCAGCCCAGAGAGCTGACGCTTTCGGAAATAGCGACGCTTGTGACCCGCTTCGCTGAGGCTGCTGGGCGGGCTAAAAAGGCCGGCTTCGATGGTGTGGAGATTCACGGTGCCCATGGGTATCTCATATCCCAGTTTCTGTCTCCGCTATCCAATCGCCGACAGGATGCTTACGGAGGCGATGTCGAGAAGAGGGCTAGATTTCTACTGGAGGTCATAAAGGCTATCAGAGACAGAGTTGGAAGGGGCTATCCCGTCTGGTGTCGCCTCAGTGCCATGGAGATAGGTGTGGCAGGGGGGATAACTTTGGAGGAGACGCAAGTGGTAGCTCAGCTGGCGGAGAAAGCTGGCGTGGATGCTATCCACGTTTCCGCGCATCAGGTTGCACCGGCTCGGCGCCCTCCGATGGCGCAGCCCCCCTGTAGCTTCGTACCGCTGGCTGAAGGGGTAAAGAAGGTTGTTTCTGTGCCTGTCATCACTGTGGGGCGGATTCCACCTGAACTTGGCGAAGGCGTTCTTCGTGACGGCAAGGCAGACTTTATCTCCATAGGTCGGGCGCTTCTAGCTGACCCTCACCTGCCGCAGAAGGTGGCGATGGGCAGAATGGAAGATATTACTCCCTGCATATACTGCTTGACCTGCCTTGACAGCCTGAACTGGCGAAAGGAAGGGGTTTGCTGTGTGGTGACCCCGACCCTTGGCAGAGAGCGGGAGTATGAGCTGAAGCCGGCGGAGAGTCCCAAGAAGGTAGTTGCGGTGGGTGGTGGGCCTGGTGGGATGGAAGCCGCTAGAGTGGCGGCACTGAGGGGACACAAGGTGTATTTATTCGATGATGGTGATGAATTAGGTGGTCAGTTGCTACTTGCCTCGAAGCCGCCATTTAAAGATACGATTGAGACGTTTAGGCAGTATCTGGTGAGGCAGGTAACTGAATCAGGTGTTGAGCTGTGGCTACGGGAAAGTTTTACTGCGGACGTGCTGGACGAACTCAAACCAGATGTTGTCGTATTGGCCACTGGTGTCAAACCGTTTATTCCACAGATACAGGGAATGCAAAGCAAGAAGGTTCTCCAGGCGAGCGAAGTCCTTGCTGGCTCTGAGACTGGAGAGCGGGTGGCGGTTATAGGTGGCGAGCTGGTGGGCTGTGAGACGGCGCTGTACTTGGTGGAGCAGGGCAAGAAGGTTACCATAATGAGGCGAGGTCCGGAGTTAGCCACCAAAGTCAACCTATTTGTCAGGATACCCCTTATCAGCAGGTTGCAGTACCGAGGTGTTTCTATATTTACCGGAATCGAGTATGAGGAAATTACTGAGGCTGGTGTAATTATCAGAACCGGCGCAGGGGAAAGAAAGGTAGTTGAGGCAGACACTGTAGTGCTGGCGGCCGGTGTCACGCCTAATACGGAGCTTTTGGCCGATTTGCAGGGCAAGGTTGCCCAGGTCTTTTCGGTAGGTGACTGTGTTGAGCCGCGCGGGATAAGGGAGGCCGTTGAGGACGGCTACCGGGCGGGACTTGCCGTATAACAAGGAATGAACCTTAGGAACCAACCTTCTCAATGGCTTCCACAACTTGCTTCAATACGGCCTTTGTAAGATAATGAGATGAGTTGTACAACAGGAAAAAGATATTTTATGAATGCTGATTTTGTAAAAATTGACTTACATATCCACACTCCAGCGTCTAAATGTTACAAGGGGAATAAGGACAATAGTGAGTTCCTAAATATTTTAAGAAAGGCAAAAAATGAAGAGCTAAAGATAATAGCAATAACTGATCATAATTCTATACAAGGTTACAAGAAATTAATCGAACTCAAAACTGCCCTAATCAATGAAAGAAAAACTCTCTCTTGTAATGCACCCCATTAAATCAAGCCCCAACTAACTGAGTAATCCGACTGTTTTGATATTCCTCCTCGAATTGCTTCGGTGTTTTATATCCCAGTGAAGAATGCAAGTAATTTCTATTGTAGTA
>VGNX01000066.1 GCA_016865855.1 Chloroflexota bacterium
TGACCACTACCATTTATGCCGGCATCACCAATCGACCTCAAGATGGCCACAACGAGAAATCCAATGATAAACAATGGGAACAGCTTGAATGGATTGATTTTGGCTCCGCGTTTTGACTCGCTAGGTTCAATATTTCGCCGGTTATAGATGTAAGCGACAATGGGGATAACCGCGGCCATCATGGCGTTTCTTACCAGCTTGGTCACCATGGCGGCATCGGCAGCCGTTGGATTGGAAATAGTCTGGAATGTCTGATCGTATATCAGGCCCGCTCCAGCTACCTGCGCGGTCTCATGTATTGCAGTCCCGGTAAAGAGGCCGACCATGGTAGTGCTCCCCGAGAACAGAAGGTGAGCTATGTAGGGGTAAACAAACATGGCTATCAGGCCGAAAACCGTAATGTTGGCCACGGCATAACTGACTTCTTCGTCCTTGGCTCCGATGCCAGGTGCCGTGGCTACTATAGCGGAAGCGCCGCAGATACTGGTGCCAACGGCGATTAGTGTGCCGAGGCGCTCCGGAAGCTTGAGCAGACGTGTGAAATAAATTGTGACGATAAGTCCCACCAGGATGCAGATTATAACAATAGGCAGTCCCCAGATACCCAGCTTCAATACATCGAAAATGCTTAATCTGATACCCATCATGATGATTCCAAGCCTGAGGATCTTTTTCAGACAGAAGGTCAAGCCGGGTTTGAAAATGGCGGGCAGCCCAACTAGGTTCCTTATCAAGATGCCGGCAAGTATGGCCACTATAATATAGCTAATAACACCTTTCTGCCCTAGAGCAGAGTTAAGCAGGTTGGTAATGTGTATTGAAACTGCAACCAGCGCAACAGCCAGTGCAATCCCGGGAATGAACGCTGGCGTTTCTCCCAGTGTGCAACCGAAGACTAGGTCTTCAATCAAGTTGGGCCTACGTTTTACCTTGTTACTATCGTTCAAGTTTTTATCCAATCACGTTTCAGTTTGATCTGCCCCCATAGGGATACCAGTTGTTACCTCGTTGCCATAGTTAAAAAAGCTTCAGGAACTGGTGGCTGGTATCGGAAAGAAGTATGAGGTCGTGCCTGATTATATTCCCTTCGCCATTGCTCTATCAAGGCCTCGGCGTCGTTTAACGTTGTAAATATCTAACGATTAGTAACTCATTTTCCTTTGCAATAGCTCCTCTATTTTGACCTCCCGAATTGGAGAGCTTTCTTTTGTATCAGGCTTTCAATCACTCTGAAGACAAGGATCCAATTGCTTCCTCTAATTTTACGAAATGGGCAAATGTGACCTAGCTAAACAAAACGCCCAATTGTAACGTCAGGTAATAGTCTAGGCAAAAGCGTAGCAACTAACTATAGGCAGCGTTGGTTCAACCCTGCCCACCCCTCAGGTTAGCTGTGCCAAGAGGACTCGTTATTGATTAAGGAGCGCTCGCAGGAAGTGGGCGAAATTCTCAGCAACTTCCAGTTCATCGGCTGCCCTTCTAAATTCTATGGCTATATCACCCTGACCAGCCTCCTGGTAAAGCCTAGCTATTCGCTTCAACAATTCTTTGGCCTTGAGCTGAAGCAAGCCATCAACTTGAGACAGGGCTGAAGATAGTTCGGCTATCCTTGCCTCAAGTTGGGCAGTTTCCTCGCATAGCTCCTCAGTTCTAGGAGCTGGAGACATGGGCTTGTCCTTACCGGAGCAAAGAATGTTCAACTTGGCGGTAAGCTCTTTTTTCTCGCTTTCTAGCCTGTGTAGCTCATCCTGCTGCTTTTGAACCAGTTCCTTATAACATCTAATCTGTTCCCCAAGCTTGGCTGTCTCATCTTTTAAACCTTCTTCATCTCTTAACCGAGCTTCGGCTGAGTCCTCTCGCTCTTGTGTTGTGGACAATAGCCCTCTGATATCTTTGAGCACATCCATCTTAGAAACGCTTCTGTCAGGCTTTCCGGGTTTCATGGGTAAGAAGCTCCTTTGCCAGACTCCGGTATTCGTCAGCCCCTGCCGACCTTGAGGCGTAGAAATTTATTGGTATTTCATGAACCGGTCCCTCAGCAAACTTTACATGCCGATATATGATCGTGGAAAAGACGAGGTCTCCAAAGGTCTGCCGGATGCTATCGGAGACCTCCTCGCTCAGTTTTGTCCTCCTATCATACATAGTTCTGAGCACACCTTCTATCTTAAGAGCGGGGTTCACCTCTTCCCTAACGAGGTTGATTATCTGTAGGAGGTGCTTCACACCATAAAAAGTAAGGGGCTCGCACTGGATGGGTATGAGAACACTATCGGCAGCTGCCAGCGCATTGACAACAAGGATGCCCAACGTAGGAGGGCAATCAATGAAGATATAATCAAAATCTTCCTTTAGGGGAGCCAGCTTTTTATGGAGGGTTTTTTCGCGCCCTATCTTTCCCACCAACTCTGATTCTGCCATAGCCAGGTCCAGATGAGATGGAACCACAAAAAAGTTGAGAGTTGGCCTCCTTAATATAGCGTCCTTCATATCCACGTTGGGGTCAACCAAGACCTGGTGGATAGATTTCTCAACTTGCAAAGGATTGATGCCCAAACTGACTGTCAGGGAGGCCTGCGGGTCAAGGTCAACGACTAGAACGGTCTTGCCCATATCGCAGAGACTTGCCCCTAGGTTAATGCATGTCGTCGTCTTTCCCGTTCCACCCTTATGTTGGGCTACGGCGATGATTTTACCCATTTCACTCATGTTAGCCCGGGCTGAGGCACTCGCTATGCTGTCGGTCATCTAACTGAATGGATTTTATATCCAATTGCTTAGTAATGCAATCTATGTGGTCCAAACCTTGTTAAACGAAACGCTAGTTCGTGCAATAAGGTCACAAAATACTATATTGTCCAATTAATATGTCAGATGCTGACCATGAAAAATGGAGAACTGGTACCGGCTGGCCGAGTTCGCAGCCGTGCTAAGGGCATAGATATGTTATTTGACTTTGTGGAAAATGCTGTGGATATTCAGGACTTAGCCGTTGTGTATAACACTGCACCTGATGAAGCGCAAGCCCTGATTGAGCGCATTGGCTCTACATTCCCTAAAGAGGGGATCAGGTTGGCAAGGCTGGGACCTGCGCTGGGAGTGCACACTGGTCCAGGCATATTATTTGTAGCTCTCAGGGGAAGAGCCCGACCTTAATTTTAGAGGCTACTTATTATTGCATTTGCAAAGTCGGTCGCTTTGGTGTATTATATATATTTATTAGTTTAAGTTTAGGTTATCGTACTTCTTTAAAGTCCTCAGATTTTATCGACTGTTGGGTGACCCGAGCTCTAACTAAGAATATTTAAGAGAGGAGGTCATCCAATGAGTTTTCAGGATAAGTCGCTCCAGTGTTCCGATTGCGGAGCTGCGTTTACCTTCAGCGCCGAAGAGCAGGAGTTCTACCAGTCTAAGGGCTATACCAACGAGCCCAAGCGCTGTCCCTCATGCCGTCAGGCAAGGAAAGCAGAGCGTTACGGAAACAGTAGCTCTAGCTACGGACAGCGGCAGATGTACCCTGCAAAATGTGCCCAGTGCGGCAAGGATACCCAGGTACCGTTTGAACCGCGTGGGGACAAGCCGGTGTACTGCAGCGATTGCTACCGTAAGGTCAGAGTCAGCCGATAGTGCTGGTCTGACGTTGAGAGCATACATAGGCTGAGTACTTAGTCTATGTATGCCTCCAGAATGTTTGAGGTGTTATGTCGTTGGAAGTTTACCTGCGCGAAGGCGAAACGCAGGACTCTTTACTGAAGCGTTTCCAAAGAAGCGTGCAGATGAGTGGTATTTTGCGTGAGTCAAAGGCCCACAACCATTTCGTATCCAGGGGAGATGCAGCGCGGATAAAAGCAAGAAACGCCGCCAGAAGAAGACGACGGGATAGATATTGAGCGTGGTAGAAGAGGCAAACCAAGAAAAGGAGACAGACTGTGAAAATCTATGTAGGTAACCTATCCTTTGATGTGACTGAAGATGAGCTCCGGACGGAATTCGCTGCTTTTGGGAAGGTTGAATCGGTAAGTATCATAAAGGACAAGTATAGCGGACGAGCAAAAGGATTTGCGTTTGTTGAAATGCCATCAGTCTCAGAAGGTCAAGCCGCAATAACGGGCTTAAACGGGAAAACTATAAAGGAGCGGACGCTCACCGTGAATGCGGCTCGCCCTCGAGAAGACAGAGGAGGCTCCTATGGCGACAGGAGAAGCGGTGGATTTGATAGGGGCCGGGGCAGGAGATATTAGAACTTTCCCCTCATTAATCCTACTTCAGTATAGAAGATGCATCAATTCCAAAGAGCCGCTGGCCTAGACATTAATAAAAAACGTTAGGCCAAGTCTAGCTCGCTTCCAAAGAAGGGTGGCTAACATGAACATCTATGTTGGCAACTTGTCTCTTGATGTTACTGAAGAAGAACTGCGACGAGAATTCATGGCTTTCGGAGCAGTGATATCTGTGGTCATTATGAACGATAAGTATATTGGTAGCGGCCAGACCAAGGGGTACGGATTTGTTGAAATGGCCTCAAAGTCTGAAGGCGAAGCCGCAATTGCCGGCCTCAAAGGCAAAAAACTAAGGAACCAGGCGATTGATGTTGTTAGCGCCCTGCCTCTTTCAGATAAGAGAGGTATAGAGTCCCTCCGTGGAAGGGTCAATAACCAGTTCAATCAAAAAGTAAGACAAAGAAGATACTAAATCAAAATATAAATCATAGCAAATCAATTGAGTAGCCTCTCCTCGTTGGAGACACTAACTCGATATTCTACCAAAGGAGTTTTAATGAGTTTCGAAACCTTTAATTTTCATCCGAGCATCATGGCTGGTGTCCGTGAGCTCGGTTATGTTACACCTACACCAATCCAGCTTCAATCCATCCCTCCAATCATGCAGGGCCGTGACCTGATTGGTCTGGCACAGACCGGAACTGGCAAGACAGCTGCTTTTGTGTTGCCCATTTTGCAGCGTCTGCTGACAAGACCGTCAGGTCGTGTTGGTGCCCTTATAATATCGCCCACGCGTGAATTAGCTGAGCAAACATCCGAAACTATAAATGAACTGGGAAAGCAAACCGGATTGCAGAGTATCGCTATATATGGCGGGGTGGGTATAGAACAGCAGAATCGAAGTCTTCGTAACGGCATCGAAATCATCGTAGCTTGTCCCGGTCGATTGCTCGACCATCTCTGGCAAGGCACAATCAATTTGTCAGACCTGAAAGTTCTTGTCATCGATGAGGCGGACCGGATGTTTGACATGGGGTTTCTACCCGATATCCGGAACATATTGAAGTGCATTATGAAGCCACGGCAGACACTGCTTTTCTCGGCCACCATGCCTGATGATATCCGGCGTCTGGTGCAAGAAGTCCTGCATACTCCGGTTACCGTACAGATTGGCCGCACGCTGCCGGCGACAACGGTGTCTCATGCCCTGTATCCGGTTGGCCGGCACCTCAAGACGGCGCTGCTTAAGGAGCTCTTGCGTGAAACCGACATGGAATCGGTGCTGGTGTTTACGCGTACCAAGCACCGCGCCGAGCGCGTTGCCCAGCAACTGAAAAGTGGGGGCTATCGGGCAGCCTCACTGCAAGGGGATCTGTCTCAGAGCCAGCGCCAGGCTGCGCTTGATGGCTTCCGTGACGGGTCGTTCAAGGTACTGGTGGCGACTGACATTGCCGCTCGTGGCATCGATGTTCTGGATATTTCACACGTCATCAACTACGACATGCCCGACGGCACGGATGCTTACATTCATCGCATCGGGCGCACGGGAAGAGTTGGCAAAACTGGCGATGCGTTCACGTTCGTGACACATGAAGACGCTGCCATGGTACGTGCTCTTGAGTGCCTTCTCAATAAGCCACTACAGCGCCGGACCCTGCAAAGCT
>VGNX01000067.1 GCA_016865855.1 Chloroflexota bacterium
AGCGTCCCACTAATCAACAAAAGAAGGGCAAAACTAATCAGGCTTCGGTAACACAATTTATGACGCAACCATGCCCAGTTTGGTAACAGTTTATTTTGACGCAACACGAAGCCTGGACAAGCTTCCCAACAAGAAAGATTGCCATGGTCAAATCCAAGGAGCTTTGGCTTGCTTAACACTAATGACATGACTTATTGCTTACTCCTGCACGGTACGTCTTTTTGTTGCCCAAGTAGTAACTTCATGACGGATTGTTTCACGTGGTAGCCAGCTTCCTCACCCTCAAAACTATATTTGGCAACCGGCCCACCGGGCTAATGCCTTTTTTCGATGCTAGCTCTGCTTGACGACGACATCCAGAATTTTTGCCGGTGAGGTGAGGGTTTTCCAGTTGTGGCTGGTGCCGGCGGGAATGAAGTAGGTCTCCATGGGTTTAAGTAGCTTCTTTTCCTCGCCGATGGACATCTCTATTTCTCCCTCGACAACTATGCCGCACTGGTCGAAGGGGTGGGCATGGGTGGTGCCTTCTTTGTTAGCTGAGAGCTCCATGAAGGCCATGGTCAGGTTTGAGCCAGATTCTACTTTGCTCCAGATACCGGGGCGAAATTCTTCCAGCTTTAACGCCTTTAAGTTCCAGAATCCCATCTTTAACCTCCGTTGGCGTGTTTTTGATTCATATCAGGGGTATTGGTTGACTCAAAGTGCTCTGATGGGAAGTATAGCATATTTGGGTAATGCCCCTCCATCAACTCCCTCCCACAAGGGGAGGGAGAAAACAATCATTGCTCTTTTGTCTTTTGAAATGTCCAACGTGGTGTCACTAATCTATCTGAACTAGATCAAAGCCTGGACAAGCTTCCCAACAAGAAAGATTGCCATGGTCAAATCCAAGGAGCTTTGGCTTGCTTAACACTAATGACATGACTTATTGCTTACTCCTGCACGGTACGTCTTTTTGTTGCCTAAGTAGTAACGTCGTGACGGTTTGTTCAATCTGATAAACTCGAAGAGCGACTCTGGTGCGAACGGTTGTACCTGCTGTGCGTCTCTCCAATAGAAAGTGAGATGCAGCTTGATAGTGTACCGCCTGTTCAGGCTTTTCTTGGGAGAAGAGAGCTGTCCTAAACGCACGAAGCCACGAAGCTTTAGCCTCGTGGGCACGACCCTAAAGGGTCGTGGCTACATTAGTTGGTTCACAACCTGTGCCAGATTACAGACACGTAGTTGCGGGATTTTATAGCTCAGGGCAAATTCCGCGTGGTAATCTTGTGGCACTGCCTTTTCATAGATGCTTCGTTGCTTCCGTTCCTTGCAATGAGAACGGAAAGAGAAC
Organism: Chloroflexota bacterium; assembly: GCA_016865855.1. Taxonomy (GTDB): domain Bacteria; phylum Chloroflexota; class Dehalococcoidia; order GIF9; family UBA5629; genus 9FT-COMBO-48-23. The sequence goes on from VGNX01000067.1 coordinate 1,334, forward strand.
ATGTAGCTGCGAGGCTTTAGCCTCGCCCGTAACCCAGCTCCGGGCGACCTTAAAAGGTCGCCGCTACATGTGGGATAAATCCGGACATCGAGCGACCCTAAAGGGTCGCAACTACATTGGCCTTAGAAAAGCCTGAATAAAAAGAACGCTACTTACAACTTATACTCCTTGACATTCTTGAGACATTGTAGACATAATACACATTGTTAGGCTTAAGAAGAAAAACACTATTGGTAAATTGACTGGTTCTATTATGTGTGCTGCGTGCCTGGGCAAACCGAGTGCCAATTTGCTTTGAGCAGAAAAACAGCTTAACAGAAGTGGCAACAGCACCTTAAAGGGAGGTGACCGATGAAGAGTGGCGAGAGAGCAAAAGGGAAGCCAGCCAGGCAACCAGGAGCACGGCGTGCACGCTCGTCCAAGCCCAGAAGTATGCCCGATATTTCCCCCAGCCGTGCCAGTAGCTTGAGCATCCAGCCTCAAGATGTGAACCTTAACAGGATGCTTGAGACGCTCAAACCACATGACCACCTTTGTCTCATCTATGAATCGCAGGAGGAATGGCGGGCTGCTGTGGTGCCCTTCATAGCAATGGGGCTGAGGCGTGGCGAGAAATGTACTTACATCGTTGATACCAGCACTGCCGATGAAATCCGCAAATACCTCGGTGAGGAGGGGGTTGATGTGGCCTCAGCCGAGAAGTCGGGACAGCTATCTGTCCTGCATGAGACCGAAGCTTACACCAGGGAGGGTTCCTTTGACCCTGATAGAATGATTGCCCTGCTGATATCAGAGGCTGAAAAAGCCATTGCCGAGGGCTACCCAGCTCTTCGAGTGACCGGTGAAATGACTTGGGTATTACGTGGCCATCCCGGCTCGGAGAAACTGCTGGAATATGAAGCCAAGCTCAACCGAGATTTCTTTCCCAAATATCCCTGTCTTGGCATCTGCCAGTACGACCGCTGGAAGTTCGACCCAGATATCATCAAAGGCGTCATCATGACCCATCCGCTGCTGGTGCGCGGTGACCGCATCTACCACAATTTCTACTATGTCCCACCTGAGGAATTCCTCAACCGGAAACGTGCTGAGCTAGAAGTCCAGCATTGGCTGAATAATGTTGAGCGTGAGCAGCGGATAATGGATATGCTACGCGAGAGCGAAGAGCGTCACCGCACCTTGTTTGAGAGAACGGCTAACCCCATTCTGGTTATTGATACCGAGGGCAACTATATTGATGCCAATGAGGCAGCATTACAGTTCCTCGAATGTACGCGGGAGGAGCTGTTGACTAAGAACACAAGAGACTACCTGCCGCCGTCGAAACAGAGACAAATGATAAGGGAACACCTGCCTTTGTGGAAGAGTGGTGGAAGGATAGAGACCGAACACTTTGTTAACGGCAAGTTAAAGACCCTGGACTTGACCATTACCCCTGGGGTATGGCATGACAAGCGTGTGGTCTTTGGTGTGGGGGCTGACATCACCGAGCGCAAGCGGGCGGAGGAGAGGGTGCGGCATTTCAACCTCGTGCTTCGTGCTATCCGTAATATCAACCAGCTTATCGCCAGGGGGGCCGACCGCGACAGTTTACTCAAAGGTGCCTGCGAAAACTTCGTCAAGACCCGCGGCTATTACAATGCCTGGATTGCCCTGCTGGATGAGTCTGGGAAGCTGGTGACTGCTGCTGAAGCTGGTCTGGGCAAGAACTTCCTGCAAATGATTGAGCGGCTGAAGCGCGGCGAATTGCCGTATTGTGGACGGAAGATACTGAAAAAATCTGGTGTTGTGGTAATCGAAGACCCATCAGCAGCGTGTATCGATTGTCCTCTGGCAAAAGATTATTCTGGCAGAGGCGGGATGAGCATCAGGCTGGAATACGGTGAAAAGGTTTACGGGATGCTAACTGTGTCCACCCCCGGTGATATCGCTCTTGATAAAGAAGAGCATAGCCTCTTTGAAGAGGTTGCCGGGGACATGGCGTTCGCCCTGTACAGCAAGGAACAGGAGGAAGAGCACAAGCGGGTGGAGGAATCTCTACGCCTCTCGGAGCATAACTTCCGTGACTCAATAGAAAACTCGCCTTTCGGCATACGCGTTGCTAATGAAGACGGAAAGACTCTTTACGCCAACCGGGCTTTGCTGGATATCTACGGCTACAGCAGCGTTGAGGAACTGGAAGCTGTGCCTAGAAAACAGCGTTACACTCCTGGGAGCTACAATGAGCACAGGGAAAGAATAAGGAAGAGGAAACGAGGAGAACATGTCCCCCTCAGCTACGAGATCAGCATAGTGCGTAGTGATGGTCAAGCTCGATATCTATTAGCGTCCCGCGGAGAATTGCTCTGGAATGGCGAAAAGCAATTCCAGGTGGTGTATCAAGACATCACCGAGCGCAAGCAGGCTGAGGAGAAGTACCAAACTATTGTCCGTACCACTATAGATGGTTTCTGGTTTGTGGATATGCAGGGCCACTTTTTAGATGTGAACGAGGCTTACTGTCACTTAACAGGTTACAGCCGTGACGAGCTTCTGAATATGGCAATTACGGATGTCGAAGCGATAGAGAAACCAGAGGAGACAGCCAAACGCATTCGAAAGATAAAGGAGGTTGGCTACGACCGCTTTGAGACCCGGCACCGATGTAAGGATGGCGAGATTATTGACATTGGGATAAGTGTCAACTATTTGCCAATCGACGGTGGGCGAATGTTTGTATTCATTCGTGACATCACCGAGCGCAAGAGAATAGAGGAAGCGCTGGTAGCCAAGCAGGCCCAATTGCTGTCAATCTTTGACAGTATTGAAGCGGTGGCCTATGTCACCGACCCTGAGACCTATGAGGTCTTGTACGTGAATAAGTTTACCAAGAACCTCCTGGGCACAGACCCAACGGGTGGCAGGTGCTATAAGGAGTTCCAGGACTTAGACCACCCTTGTGGCTTCTGCACGAATGACATAATCCTGAAAGAAAAGGGCAAGACTTATCAGTGGGAGCAGCATAACCCGAAAGTCGATCGAGATTACATTCTCTTTGACCGGATAATTAAATGGCCGGGCGAGCGGGACGTCCGATTTGAGTTCGGCATAGACATCACCGAGCGCAAGCGGGTTGAGGAGGCACTAAGGCGGTCGGAGGAGAGGTATAGGACTATCCTGAGCGAGATGCAGGACAACTATTTTGAGGTAGACCTTGCCGGTAACCTCACTTTCTTTAACGATTCGACAAGTAATAGCCTGGGATATTCCGCAGAAGAGTTGATGGGGATGAGCTATAGTGAGTTCACAGCTAGTGAAGACATTAAGCTTGTATACAAGGCATTCAATAAAGTCTATCGAACAAACAGGCCAAATAAAGGCTTTTTGTGGAAAGTTGTACGAAAAGACGGAACCGTAGGATTTGTCGAGGCCACGGTTTCCCCACTGCGAAATCCAAAGGGTGAAATTATTGGATTTCGTGGAGTCGGCCGTGACATCACCGAGCGCAAGCGGGCAGAAGAAGAGAGGAAACAACTGGAGCAAAAGGCTCAGGTGACAAGCCGGCTAGCTTCTGTGGGCGAGATGGCAGCCGGCGTCGCCCACGAGATAAATAACCCTCTCACCGGTGTCATCGGCTATGCCCAGTTGCTTATGGATGGAAAGGACATCCCATCTGACATCAGGAGAGATTTGGCAGCTATCAATGAGGGCGCTCAACGCGTAGCTAGCATCGTAAAGAGGCTGCTGGTCTTCTCTCGCCAGGTCAAGCCGGAGCGAAGAGATGTTGATATCAATGAGCTCATAGAAAGCACCCTCGCACTGCGAGCTTATCACCTGAGGGTCAACAACATTAAGGTTACCATCCAGCTTGCTCCTGATTTGCCCGAAACTGTGGCTGACCCGGGCCAACTCCAGCAGGTGTTCCTCAACTTAGTGGTGAACGCTGAGACAGAGATGAAATTAGCTCGCGGCAAAGGCAAGCTGCTGATTAAGACAGAGAAAGTGGATAACACTATACGGATATCCTTTAAGGACAATGGTCCGGGGATAGCCAAAAAGAACCTGGAGAGGATATTCGACCCCTTTTTCACCACCAGGGAGGTAGGCCAGGGAACCGGGCTGGGCTTGAGCCTCTGCCACGGTATAGTAGCCGAACATAACGGGAAGATGTACGCCGAAAGCAAGTTAGGCAAAGGCGCTACCTTTGTCGTTGAGCTGCCTGTAGTCACCGAAGCCGAACAGCCAAAGCCGAGTGAGGCAGTTGTTGAAGAGCCTGAGAAGGTGGCCAAAGCCAGGATACTGGTGGTGGATGATGAACAAGTGATTAGGGACTTTGTGAAACGGGTGCTAGCTGGGGAGGGTTACGAG
>VGNX01000068.1 GCA_016865855.1 Chloroflexota bacterium
TTTTGTAGAAGCTTAATAAGCTGAAAACCGGCGATGGCTGGCAGGTCACCTGGCATTAACAGGTAAATCGGGTAGGAATGCGCTGAATGCGAGGCCGAATGAACTCGCCTGAATCAGCAGAGATGCGAATCTGGATTTCTTGTGTGGGCCTGGTACGATGGAATTGAATCTTATGGTCTTTAAAGAAACGCTCCTGCTCACCAACATCCTCAAGTGTATCCAAGTGACACAATATTGCTTCCTGGAGCCTTTCATCAGCCTCGGTCAGAGTACGCCCGAAGGTTGACGTTCCAAGCTCTTCGCAAAGCGCTACCCACTTCCTGCCCTCCCTATAAAACCTGTTGATTAAAACTATGTATCCTTCCATCCGCCCTGTATTTGCATCAGACATGACCGCTTCTGCTTTCATTGCCACCTCTCCACACCATTGTATAGCATCCGTCAATACTGTTCCACCGCACACAGAATCCAAATGAGGTCAATCTAGTTTGCCTCGTACATGCGATGCTGCTATACTAACCGCTACCGTGGACTATGAGATTATCATCGGATTGGAAGTGCATGCTCAGCTATTGACCAAGAGCAAGATGTTTTGCTCCTGCAGCGCTGATTATGCCAGCACACCGCCTAATACCCACGTCTGCCCTATCTGCCTGGGCATGCCCGGCGTATTGCCGACAATCAACCAGAAGGCGATAGAATATACCGTGATGACCGCATTAGCCCTCAATTGTACCATCGCCGAATACGCCAAGTTCGACCGCAAGAACTACCCTTACCCCGATTTGATGAAAGGCTACCAAATCTCACAGTATGATGCCCCTATCGGCCAGCATGGCTGGTTAATGATTGAAACAGATGGGAAGGAAAAGAGGGCCGGCATCACCCGAGTCCACCTCGAGGAGGATGTGGCTAAGCTGACCCACTGCACCTCACCAGCGGGCGAAAGCTATAGCCTGGTGGATGTGAACCGCTCTGGCGTGCCTCTGATGGAAATTGTCGGTGAGCCGGATATCAACTCGCCTGAGGAAGCCAGACAGTATCTGATGAAGCTGCGTTCCATTCTTCAATATCTGGGGGTGTCAACGGGCAATATGGAGGAGGGGAGCTTCCGATGCGATGCCAACATCAGCATCCGCCCCAAGGGCACCACAGAATATCTGCCCAAGGTAGAGGTCAAGAATATGAACAGCTTTAAAGCTGTCTACCGGGCTCTGGATTATGAGGCTAAACGCCAGCAGGAAGTGATGGAGAAGGGAGAGAGACTGGTACAGGAAACGCGAGGCTGGGTAGAGACGAAGGGGATAACTGTAAGCCAGCGGAGCAAGGAATATGCCCATGACTACCGCTACTTCCCTGAACCCGATTTGCCACCGTTGGTTTTCAGCAAGACATGGGTGGAGGAAATCAGGTCTCGCTTGCCCGAGATGCCTGACGCCAGGCGAGACCGCTTCATATCTCAGTATGGCTTGCCCCTGTATGACGCTAACCTGCTGGTTGATTCCAAGGCGATGGCTAACTACTTCGAGGACTGCGTTAAGCTGATGTTAGGTTCTTCAAACGGAGCCAACCTCCACAAGAAGGCGAAAGCGGTGAGCAACTGGCTGCTGGGGGACTTCAGCCGGATGCTCAATGCCACCAATACCAGAATTGAAGATACCAAATTCAGCCCCAAGGATTTGGTGGAAATGCTAGACTTGATGGACAAAGGGAAGCTTAGCGGACCAGCAGCTAAGAAGGTCTTTGAAGAAACGTTCTCTACTGGTATTGGTATGAGCGTTAGTAAATTTGTTGCAGAGAAGGGATTGAGCCAGATGAGCGACAGCTCAGAGATAGAGAAGTCAGTGGCCGAGGTAATAGCCGGCAACAGTCAGGCGGTGGCTGATTACCAATCAGGGAAAGAGCAAGCGCTGGCCTTTCTAATAGGCCAGGTAATGAAAGTGACCAAAGGGCGGGCTAATCCCGCCATAGCAAAGGAAATCCTGTTACAGAAACTCGGAGGAAAACAGAATGTCTAATTATCTACTTATTGCCCAGATTCTGGTAGCTATAGCCTTAATCATCGTTATACTGCTCCAGGTGCGGGGTGGTGGGCTGGGAGGCATATTCGGGCAGCCAGATAGCGTTTACCGTACGCGTCGAGGCGTGGAAAAAACCATGTTCCAGTTCACCGTCGGCTTGGTTGTCCTGTTCGTGATTCTTTCTATCTGGATTGTCCAGGTCACCTGACGAGAGTCATTTATTATCATTGCTCAGGACAGAGTGACGTGGCAATCTTGGTGAAGGGCAAGTGAGATTCCTTCGTGGAGTTTATCCTGAGCGGAGATTCTTCGGTCGCTTCGCTCCTCAGAATGACGCAAAGCGAAGGGATCAGAATGACAGAGAAAAGACATGGCTCCAGTCATCACATTGACCACTGACTTCGGCACTGGCGATGCTTATGTAGCCAGCATGAAAGGGGTAATCCTGAGCATCAATCCGAAAGCGGTCATCGTTGATATCTGCCATTCTGTTGAACCACAGAATATACTTCAAGCTGCCTTTATCCTCAGCACCGCACACCACCATTTCCCCGAAGGAACAATCCATTTAGCTGTAGTTGACCCCGGCGTCAGCAGCCAGCGGAAAGCCATCGTCCTGAAAACACCAGCAGCCTTCTTCCTGGCACCGGACAACGGTGTGCTCAGCTATATAGTAGATGAACTGGAGACAACGCCGGCTAGACCAGCACCTCATTTTCCTCCTAGCCCTGAGCCAAGAGAACTGGGAGCGGGGATTGAGGCAGTTGCCATCACCAACCCTGACTTCTGGCGCCATCCGGTAAGTAGCACATTCCACGGTCGGGATATTTTCGCACCGGTTGCCGCTCACCTCTCCCTGGGTGTGCCTCTATATAAATTCGGGGACAGCGTAAGTCATATTTACACCTTCACCATACCACGACCGTATCATGATACTGAAGAAAAGCGTATCGGCCGCATCCTCCATATAGATAACTTCGGCAACCTGATTACCAATTTCAGAGGCAGCGATTTGCCGGGCAAAAAGGTCACAATTGTCATCGGCAACCAGCAAATACAAGACATAAGCCAGTTCTATGCTGAGAGAGAAGGTCTAGCGGCCATTATCGGCAGCAGCGGTTATGTGGAGATATCGCTGAGGAACGGTAGTGCTGCCACTTTTTTGAAGGCTAATGTGGGAGATGAAGTAAGGGTGACACAATCGTGAGATTCTTCGCTGCACTCAGAATGACAGAGGCGAAAGGAGGGAGAATAAGATGGGCTTGATGACACCGGAGCAATTTGAAGGGAGTTTGAAAAAGCTCAAACCGCGCGTCTTCATGAACGGGAAAAAAGTGGAAAATGTGCTGGACAATAAGAACACACGGACGGTTGTCGAGGCGAATAAAGCCAGCTATGCCTGGGCACTAGACCCGAGATATAAGGACATCATGTCGTGCTATTCACCGCTGGTTGACGAGGTGGTGAACCGTTACACCTATATCAGCGCCAGCACTGAAGACCTGGTAAAGAAGGCAGAAGCCGGCACCTTTACTGCCGAGATGCTGGGGACATGCATTTACCGCTGCGTTGGCTATGACGCCTTTCATTCACTGGCCAGCACCACCTGGGAGATGGACAAGGAGCTGGGTACAGAATATCACCAACGGTTCATGGAATACCTGAAGACAGTGCAGAAAAATGACCTTTCCGTGGCTGGTGCCCTGACCGAACCGAGAGGCAAGCGGAGCAAGAAGACGCTGGAATGGCCAGACCCTTACCTGTCATTGAAGGTGGTGGACAAAAACAAAGACGGCATTGTAGTGCGCGGAGCTAAAATCAATATCAGCGGTGCCTATGCCAGCCATGAGCTGGTGGTTTTGCCACAAGCTGCCCATTTTGAAGGTGAAGAGGATTACGCCGTGGCATTCGTCACACCTGTGGACGCCAAGGGCATTACCTTCGTATGCCAGTATAGCCCATACTCTGCGGAAAGAGACCAGGCTGAAGACCTCGAGGAACTGGGCAATCCTGTTTTCGGTCAGCGAGAGACATCAATGGTCGTTTTTGACAATGTATTCGTCCCGTGGGAACGTGTGTTTCATTGCGGCGAATACCAGTATTCCATCAAGTTTGTAATGCGCTTCGCCCGGACTCATCGTATGACCTGCGGTGGCACATGCAAGGTGGGCTTTATGAACCAGATAATCGGAGCAGCAAAACTGATTCAGGAATACAAGGGCCTAGAAAAAGCTGCCCATATCAATGAGGAATTGACGGAGATGGTGGTCTTGAGAGAGACATGCCGTGCTTGCGGTATGGCTGCTGCACACAGAGGTACTGATGAGCCACGGGGGTCGGGTGTGTTTTTGCCAGATGAACTGATGGGCAATGTTGCCAAGCTGAATGTAGCCAATGCCTTCTGGAGGGTGATGGCACTGGCAGGAGACATCGGCGGTGGGCTAATTGTCACGCTGCCGTCGCTTAAGGAACTGAAAAACCCCGAGGTCAAGGACTATGTGGAGGAGTTCTACAGCTTCGGCTCCGACGAGCCCACGGAAAACATAATGAAAGTGCATAAACTGCTGCAGAACTGGACGGCCGGGCTACACGGCGTGGGCACATGGCATGGTGCCGGGCCGATTATGGCACAGAAGATTGTGCTGCAAAGGGTCATCAACTACGAACGTGAGAAGGACTTGGTTAAGCGGACACTGAATCTCAAAGAGAAGGAAGGTAAAAATGGAGATTAAACTCACCACACTGAGTGAAAACACCGCAGGCAGGGTTAGCCTGCTGGCTGAGTGGGGATTGAGCATACTGGTAGAAGTGGATGACTATAAAGTCCTGCTGGATACCGGGCTGGACATATCCGCCGCACGTAACGCTGCGATACTGGGAATAAACTTGTCTGAGATCGATAAGATAGTTCTAAGCCACGGGCATCGCGACCATACCGGCGGCTTACGCCATGTGCTGAACGCAATGAGGAAAGAAATCGAGGTCATCGCCCATCCTGACATCTGGGCATCTAAATACTCCCGCACCTTCAGTAAGCAAGAGCAATACGCTGGTATACCTTTCCCCAGAGAAGCGTTGGAAAACTGGGGGGCTTCCTTCAGTCTCACCAAAGAGCCGG
>VGNX01000069.1 GCA_016865855.1 Chloroflexota bacterium
CGAGTCCTCTTGGCACAGCTAACCTGAGGGGTGGGCAGGGTTGAACCAACGCTGCCTATAGTTAGTTGCTACGCTTTTGCCTAGACTATTACCTGACGTTACAATTGGGCGAATTGTTACACATCTGAGTTTCGCTTAAAGTGATTTGACAGCAGGTAGATAAGATTCTAAAGTGAAGGTGTAACCTTAGAGAATAATACTGATTCCCTATTATGGTAGGTAATTGAGATGAGATTGATAATTTTAGCATGTGAAATAATGTACAGAGAGATTTCTTACTGTGTGGCTAAATCAAAGAATATAGTTGATGTAAGGTTTTTACAAAAAGGTTTGCATGATATTGGGCAAGAAGAGATGTCCAAAACTTTACAGGCTGAAATAAATCAAATACCAAAAGATAAGTATGAGGCAATTCTTCTTGGATATGCTTTATGCAGTAACGGTATCAAGGGTCTTACCACAGAAGATAATACTTTAGTTGTTCCCAGGGCTCATGATTGTATTACCCTCTTATTAGGTTCAAGGGAAAAATACAGCAACTATATGGCTCAGCATCCAGGGACTTATTTTAGATCCACTGGTTGGATTGAAAGAAATATGCCAGAAATTGGAGAGGATGGAAAACCAAAAAGTATCATGACACAATTAGGTTTTGGTAGAACATTTGAGGAATACGTTGAAAAGTATGGAGAAGATAATGCCAAGTACATAATGGGAATACTTAATAGCTGGCAAAAGAACTACGACACAATAGCATACATAGATATGGGAATTGGTAATTTTGATGGACATGAACAAAACGCAAAAGAAGAAGCGAAAGAAAAAGGTTGGAATTTTATAAAATTACAAGGAGATATCGTTTTATTACAAAGATTAGTTGATGGTGAATGGAATCCTGATGAATTTTTAGTGGTTCAACCCGGGCAAAGAATAAAACCGATATACATTGACAATATAATACGTGCTGAATAATAAAGAAACTGCCCCGTCCCTAATAACTGTACTAATCTTCATGTTAGGGTCCTCGCAATCGGACTTGCCCCCATTTTTGTACCAATCATAATGTTAGTTTTCATAATCATACAATACTTTCCTGTGCTGCCGCATATTCAAAGGGAGCCATATTCCCCAAGGCTCCATGAGGCCTCTTTGTATTGTACTCCTGCCGCCAGGTTTCTACCTTCTCACGGGCATCCTGCAGAGATAAAAACCAGTTTTCATTCAGGCACTCCTGGCGCATTCGCCCATTGAAAGCCTCGATGAAAGCATTGTCTGCAGGCTTCCCTGGGCGTATGAAATCCAGCTCCACTCCATTAAAATAAGCCCACTGGTCGAGCCTCTTTGAGATGAACTCCGGCCCGTTGTCCACTCTGATTGTCCTGGGTAATCCCCTCTGCTTAGCCACCCCCACCAGCACCGCTACCACGCGCTCGCCACCGATATGCTCATCCACCTCTATCGCCAGGCTCTCACGGCTAAAGTTATCGACTAACGTTAAAAGCCTTATCCGCTGCCCATTGTGCAGCTCGTCGGTCATGAAATCCATGGACCATGTCTCATTAACCGCTGTCGCTATCGGCCTCTCCATGCGCCGGCAGGCGGTGACATGTCGCCGAGGCTTCTTGGGCCGCATCATCAGCCCTTCTAGCCGGTAGAGCCGGTATACCCGTTTATGATTCACCTTCCAGCCTTCCCTTTGCAGGAGAATGTGAAGTCGTCTATAGCCATAGCTCACTCTCGCCTGGGCCAGGTCTCTCAGCCTGATCCTCAGTGCCGCCTGCTCATCCGCCACACTCTGGTACCGACAGGTGGACCACTGTAATCTGAGCACCCCGCATGCTCTTCGCTCACTCACCTCGTAGCACACCTCCAGTACCTCAGTCTGTTCCCGCAGCTGAGCAGGCTTCAGGGCTTTTTTCGCAGCACATCCTGAAGCATCTGTTTATCCAGGCTAAGATCCGCCACCAGCTGCTTTAACTTCCTGTTTTCATCCTCGAGAACTCTCAGCTTCCTTACCTCAGCCACCCCCATCCCCACGTATTTCTTCTTCCACCGGTAGAATGTCTGCTCGGTTATCTCCATCTTGCGGCAGACCTCCGCTACCGGTGTCCCAGATTCTGCTTGCCGTAAGGCAAAGGCTACCTGCTCCGCGGTGTACCGGGATTTCTTCATCGTGAACTGCTCCTTTCTCCATAATTTTAGCATTCCACAAAACTAACATTATGGATGGGCCAGTTTTCGGGGAGCAGATCATTTGCCTCCATACATTCCCTCAAATTGAGGCTGCCCCAGCATGAATTTACAAGTCCTTATAATTGGTTTTTTGAATTTGGTTGTTCTTTTTCTCACCCTCTGTGTCCCCCTCTCCAGCCATTAATGCCTGCGGTCATTTACCAGTGATTCTGGCTGGAGAGGGGTCAGGGGTGAGATGTCAACTGCCAACCAAAGGCAAATAAAACCTTATAATTCTTCGCTTTACCATTCTGCTATAATCATATAAGAAAGGAGATATTGTTATGGCGCTGATGAATTCAAAGACGGGTAAAACCCGCAAGGCTTATTCTCCTGAAGAACTGGAAGACGCCGCTAATCTCATGAGAGGCTACAGCTTAATCGCGCTAGGCGCCGCCGGGTCAGGTCATTCCGGAGGCACATTATCACTCATGGATGTAGCCGCCGCACTTTATCTGCACGAGGCAAACCTGGACCCGAAAAACCCATTCTGGCCGGACCGTGACCGCATATTCTGGTCAGCCGGCCACAAAGCGCCGATACTGTACGTGAGTCTGGGCATGGCCGGCTTCTTTGATATCGACGAGGTGGTTACCCTGCGTAAACTGTATTCCCCGTTCCAGGGTCACCCGCACTGGCTCAAGCTGAAAGGCGTGGAAGCATCCAGCGGCTCGCTCGGCCAGGGCCTGTCTATTTCCGTAGGCGATGCCCTTGCCGCCAGGCTGGACAAGAAAAATTACCGGGTATACTGCCTCATGGGTGATGGGGAACAGCAGGAAGGCCAGATATGGGAAGCGGCCATGGAGGCCGGCCATTACAAACTGGATAACCTGTGCGGCATCATTGATAAGAACCGCCTCCAGATAGATGGCTGTGTTGATGACGTTATGTACATCGACCCGCTTGCCGATAAGTACCGTGCCTTCGGCTGGCATGTCATTGAAATCGATGGCCACAACATGAAAGAGATACTGGGTGCTTTCAAGCAAGCGAGAGAGACCAAAGGTAAGCCCTCGCTTGTTATCGCCCATACCACCAAAGGCAAGGGTGTCAACTTCATGGAGGAGGTGTGCGGCTGGCACGGCAAGGCACCCAGTGTTGAGCAGATGTGGGACGCCCTGAAACAGCTGGGGCTTGATAAAAAGCTGCCGGTGGAGAAGCTGCTGGAAAAAGCCTCTGTTTACCAGAGCCAGGTCGACCGGAAACTTGAGGCGAAACAGCCGAAATTTTCGCAAAACTACTTCTGGAATGCTACCCAAAATATGAAGGCAGAGATGGTCCCCACCAGGATAGGATTTGGCAATGCGCTGGCGAAACATGGCGACGACCCCAGGGTGGTGTGTCTGGGAGCGGATATCTCTGACTCCATAACCATCAGCCAGTTTTACAAGGAGCACCCTAACCGTATGGAACGCTGGTTTTCCATAGGCATCGCGGAACAGTCGGGAACGTGCGTTGCCGCCGGGCTGGCCAAGGAGGGGAAATTGCCCGTCTTTGGCACTTACGGCGTCTTCGCCTCGGGGAGGAATCTTGACCAGCTGCGCACCACCGTCTGCTACGGCAACTTCAACGTGATGATTGCCGGCGCCCATGGCGGCGTTTCCGTAGGGCAGGATGGTGCCACTCACCAGGCGCTGGAAGAACTTTTCCAGATGTGCGGCTTACCCAATATGCATGTTGAAGTCCCCTGCGATGCCGTAGAGACCAGGCGGGCCACCGAATATATGCTTTTTAACGTGGCCGGCCCCAAATACATCAGGTTTGCCCGCGAGGCAACGCCGGTGGTCTCCGATGATAGCACTCCCTATAAATGGGGGGAAGCAAACGTCATCCGCTTCCGCGGGGAAAAGGACAACTTCAAAGATGCTTTTGAGCATCAGCTTGCCTCAGACTATAAAGACGAAGGCGAGGACGTGGCTATAATCGCCTGCGGGCCCTCCGTGGTGGAAGCCATGAGAGCCGCCTGGATACTGAAGCGGGAGTACAATCTTGAGACCAGGGTGCTAAACATGCACACGGTGAAGCCTCTCGATGCCAGGGCCATTGAGCAGGCCGCCAGAGACTGCGGCGTTGTGGTCACCGCGGAAGAACACCAGGTGGGCGGACTGGGCAACCTAGTGGCCGCGGCCATTGGACGCTCGGAAAAGGTTTACGGCACGCCGGTTATCATGGGCATGATTGGCGTGCAGGACCGCTTCGGCGATTCCGGCTCACCGTGGGAACTGGTCAAGGAGTTTGAGGTCTCTGCTGAACATATTGCCGCCAAGGCTAAAAAATTGCACGACCTGAAATCGTCAAAAGGCTAAATCGCCAACAGGTAGCCCGCTGAGAGTTATAGGGTGGGTCAGTCGCCGGGTGCCGGCTTCTCCCTCCAGTGCAGCACCAGCATAATAAGGCTATATATGCCGATGCCCAGCATGATTATGTCCTCGTAAACGCCGTATCTGGGAATCTGGACGAAGGGCGGAAACGGGATAGCATAGAACAGCAGGATGAAGTAGATGATTTTGTCCACGCGGGGGAGAGCCGTGGTCAACAGAACCAACGCCAGTGCCGTCGTTGGGCACGGTAGAGTGCCGGGGAAAAGCAACCTGGGGAAATAGTGTCCAGATGCAATACTGAACAGAGGATAGCAAAACGCCATCAGCGTCAGGATTAAGGTGGCCCACTTTTGCCAGATGGCTT
>VGNX01000070.1 GCA_016865855.1 Chloroflexota bacterium
GTGCAGCTGGTCTTGAAGCAGCATGACAAGAACAAGCAGCGAACCAGGCGGCACCGGTACCTGCTGCGCGGCATCCTTCACTCCGTGGACGCCGACAGCCCTTGCTGGGCGGAGACAAATAACAAGAAGAAGCTGAGCTACTATCGGAGCCGCAAGAAGATCAACGGTAGCCAGGTCTACTATAACAGCAAGGGCATCGAGGAACAGCTACCAGCCATCTTCAAGAGCGTTACCATCTCCGAAAAAGTTCGACAATACCTGAGAAAGGCGCTCGATGACTTCTTTGCCGGAGAGACAGAAGGAGACGGTGAGCTGACTAGGGCGGAGGCGCGGCTGACTAAACTTGACCGTATGGAGGATAACCTGCAAAGGCTGTTCGTGGAAGAGGAGATCTCTATGGCCGACTTTAAGAAGCACCGCTCACAGATTGAAGCGGAACGGCATAGACTCAGGAATACCGTAGATGTCATGAGGCAACGTCGGAACCTGGTTAAGGCGGACTTTGAGATAGCACTTGAGCTCGCTACACAGCTTGATTTCCTTTTTGAAAAGGGGAATTTTGATGAGAAGCGCCTGCTGTGCGAGACCGTACTGAAACGCCTTTATGTGGCGGATGGAAGGATCACTAGGACGGAACTCAATGCCCCCTTTGCCATCATAGCCCGGGCTAATGGTTCGGGAGCTGTTACGAATGGTGGGCCATTCGGGACAGTTCCCGAACTACTATTTGAGAAGAAAGGGCTTATACCGGCAATACAACAGTTGCTCATTTTGATTTCATAGCGAGTCCTATTTTATCCCATTTTGGTTAGCCAAACAATTCGCCCAAAAGTGCGGAGAGGTGAAAATCCGACTAGGCTCTATTCCCAAAGGTTACCGCACCTTGTCGAGGTACAGTCTAATGCGGACGTCTGCATCCCAGTACGAGGGGTGAGGAACCCCCTCCACCGTTTTACTAGGGTGAAACTGAGAAGGTTGATGCGATGCGAGGGTCATGGTGTTAGGTGTGTACGCACCTTTCAACCCGCCCAAGAAGGACGAAGTAATTGTGATAATACCGTCGACAGTTCCGGTCACATAGTAAGTTCCAGATGCTAGAGGTGGTGACACAGGGGCTGAGCGCATTAAGCGCCCCGACTTTGATACGAAGGTGACGGTCATGGGTCCGGCGATGGTGTCGCCGGATTCCGTCACCTCCCACTCGACGTCGTAATAAAATACCCAATCAGCATCCTCCGGGTCGATACCGGATGGATAGAGATTAGCCCCTTTAGGCCATGAACTCTGCATAATAAGACCCTTTCCAGAGACCCTACTTACCCATGTGCCCGTGAAACCTCCCAACAGGGTAACACCAGTACCACCAACTGGTTCGCCCTCTCCCGGGAGTTCTATAGACGCAAATTCTGACTCTGTTGTCCGCACCCAAGCCGCCTCGATTCTGGGGGGATAACTACTCATCCAGCCTTTGACGCCGGGAGGTCTACCACCGGTCTGAAGCACTTCAAGGTTGCTCTTGGCGTTCTCGTTGTCCGAGTCAAGCTCTAGGGCGACCTCAAAAGACTCCTCAGCCGCATTGAGTTCGCCAAGTTGCTCCTGAGCCACCCCCAGATTGTTCCAAGTATCCGCATCCTCCGGGTCAATCTGAAGAGCCTTGTCTAGGTCGGCAACCGCCTCTTCAAATCTTTCTGTGTAAATATATGCTAGTCCGCGGCCACTGTAAGCTAGAGCATACTCTGAGTTAAGCTTAATAGCACTATCAAAGTCCGTAATCGCTAGGGCATATTCTTTCTTGACGATGTACACCAAGCCCCGATTAGTATAGGCTGAAGTATAATACGGATAAACTGCGACTGATTTAGAAAAGAAAGTAATAGCCTCGTCATATTTGCCTGTGTCAGCCAGGATAGCCCCTTGGCGATTAAACTCTTCAGCATCGGTCAGCAAACTAATAGCCGCGTCCCGGTTTGTAGAAGATACAGTGGACTGGGGGTCAAGCTCAAGAGCCCTGTTGAAGTCTTGAATAGCCAGCGGATACTGCTTCTTATTAAAGTAAGCAGAACCACGCCCGCCGTAGTGGGCTACGGTCTCCGGGTCCAGCTCGATAGCTGTGGTATAATCTGCAACAGCCCGGTCATATTCCTTTTTCATATAGTAAGCACGGCCACGGTTGCTGTAAGCGTTGGCGAAATTCTTGTTGAGCTCGATAGCTTTGTTGTATTCGGCAATAGCTTCGTCATATTTACCCTGGTTTTGTAAGACATCGCCTTGATTGAAGTGCTCCATAGCCTGGTTTGGCGCAAAGCCGGCACAACCAGCATGCATCCCTGCCACCCCGAGAGCTAGGGCAAGTAGAACGTAGAAAACGAATTTCCTCATTCGACACCTCATTGCCGTCGCCCGAATCTAGATGAGAAGAAGCGCACTAGCGGCTCCAGTGCCCTCGATTCATTTCTAATTGCCTGGCACAGCATTGAAATCTTACTACGTTAAGATTTCTACATGTTGCCACTTGAGTGTAGCTCTCGTTTATCTGCCTGTCAATAGCCCCCAATACGACAATTGAAAGGAAAAATCTGAAGCCAATTTTAGATAATTATATCACCACAATGGTGGGCGGTAGAGGATTTGAACCACTGACCTCTGCGATGTCAACGCAGCGCTCTAACCAACTGAGCTAACCGCCCGTTGACTTTTATTCTACAAAACACCCTGTCTTTCGTCAACTGTATCTGCGTCAGCCCCGCTGGCGAATACCTGCTGGCTATCTGAGGAAACGAACTGGTGTAATTCGCCCCCGGGTATGCTAAAATACAGGCCAAAATAAAGTAAAACGGAGGCTGGCGATGAGTTTTCTGAAGGGCTTGCTGGCGACATTACTGACGTTTCTCCTTTTTTTGTCTTTAGCCGCTTTTGGCACGCTGTTTGCGCTGCGCAGCACCTTGCTTGACCCGGACTTTATCGTGGCGCAGGTGCAGAAACTGGATGTGGCGGTGCTGGTCAAAGATATGACGAAGGTGCAGGTCGGTGAGCAGATACCG
Source organism: Chloroflexota bacterium (assembly GCA_016865855.1). Taxonomy (GTDB): domain Bacteria; phylum Chloroflexota; class Dehalococcoidia; order GIF9; family UBA5629; genus 9FT-COMBO-48-23. The sequence goes on from VGNX01000070.1 coordinate 3,042, forward strand.
CCGGAGGCGTCCTTCATTAACCAGGCGCTTTACGATGCCATTGCCGATAATGAGCCATATCTGAAAGAGCAGGCGGGCGCTGTTATTTACTCCAGCTTTGATTATTTGCTGGGCAAAAGCGACCGGTTAAATGTTTCCATCTCTCTGGAGCCGATAAAAGCCGATATAAAGGACAGGCTGTGGCAGCTTTTCCAGCAGAACAAGGCAAGCCTGCCGCCGGAGGTTGCTGCCCTGCCTCCCGCGATGCTGGAGCAGTATTTCGAGGAATTTTATGGACAATTTGAGGCGGAAATACCCTCGGAGTTCGCCATCGGTGAAAGCTCTCTCCCGCCCGATATAATGCCTGTGGTGACGATAATACGGCAGAACGCCGGCTATATTGAGACGGCTTATTACGGACTGATAGCGCTGATGGTGGTGCTGGTGCTGTGCCTTATTCTGGTGCACCGCAGCGTCAAGGGCGCTACCCGGGAACTGGGCGTGACCTTCCTCATTTACGGGGTGCTTGAATATGCCGGCGTCTGGGCGACGCAGCGCTATCTCCCCAGCCTGCCGTTGCCGGATATGCCGCCTTCACTGCAGACGTGGCTTAACGGACTGATTATTGATTTAGTTGCCCCGATGCAGGTTCTGGGCATCGGGCTGATGGCAGCCGGCGCTGCCCTGATTATCGTTTCCATAGTTTACCCGCGCCTGCGCCCGGCGGAAAAATAAATATAAAGTCCCACCCCACCCAGTACCGCTGCCCCCACCGCCGTGGCGAGGGCGATGAAAAGCGTGGCATCGTACCAGAAGCCGCCCGGGAAAAGCATGATTAAATAGTCCCGGCTCGGGTCAAGCTGCCAGAGCTCATTGGTAAAACTGAGCAGGTGGAACTGGAGAAAGAACTGGTCAAAGTTTAATACGGCGCCTATCCCGAGCACCAGCACCAGGCCTAAAGTCAATCCGCTGCCCCATAACAGTCCCCACGCCAGTTGGCGCCACTCCTTCCGCCATATAACAAAACCAACGAAGGCGAATGAATATATAAGCGTGCCCAGGAATATCCAGTAGTCCAGCCGGAACAGCCCTTTCACGTCTTTCAGGTGAACGACTTCCCGCTCATTAAACAGGGCAAATGTCTGGCCGTCTTTGGTCACGGTCAGGTTGATGTATTCATCGCCAGAATTAAAGTAGCCTATCAACCCTCGGGCGGCTTTATCTAACTCGGTATCAGGCAGGCCCGTCGTCTGGCTCACCCCGTATTTGTCAAAGCCATAATGGTAAAGGGCGAGGCTGTTGGCCGCCCCGCCAATGCTCGCCGAAAGCAAAAGCAAAGGCACGCAGAGGATGAAAAGCCACCTGGCGACCAACATTAAAATTTTCATTTTGGTAATCAGATTTTACAATTTTTAAGCTGGACAATGATACTGTGGCAGCGAAACCCTGTGTTATAATTATGTAGATTTTTTCAGCAGGGGGCTATGTTTACTCATCTTCATGTCCATACCGAATACAGCCTGCTTGATGGCATGTGCCGCATTCCGCAGCTGCTGGCGCGGGCC
>VGNX01000071.1 GCA_016865855.1 Chloroflexota bacterium
TCCTCGCGTTAGATACCGGCCATTGCCGGGATTAATCAGGACAGCTGGCAGCCCATTAGCCGGATGCGTATAGACGCAGCCGTCAGCCCCATAAACTTCCTTAATATTCCGGGAAGTGATGACTTCGCTTGGTGTCCCTTGAGCGTGAACCCTTCCGTTATTTATCAATATCAAGCGGTCGCAGTATTGCGAAGCGAGATTAAGGTCGTGTAGCGCGGCGAGAACCGCCAGATTATTTTCTAGGCACAGGTTCTTAACAAGATTAATGATTTCTATCTGACGTCCGATATCAAGATTTGCCGTTGGCTCATCAAGTAGAATTGCCTTCGTCTCCTGAACGAGGACACGGGCAATAAGAAGACTTTGTATTTCACCACCGGAAAGCTCGCCTATCCTTCGTCTGGCGAGATGCTGGGTCATCGTCCTCTCCATGGCATGCCAGGCAATATCCAGTTCTCTCTGACTTTCATATTCGAAAAGGCCGAGATGCGGGTTCCTGCCCATGAGCACTACCTCAAAGGCAGTAAAGGCGCTGGGAAGAAGCGGCATCTGGGGGACTACGCCCAGCATGCGGGATAACTCCTGCCTTGGTATGCTGAGTATATCTTCTCCATCGAGGAGTATCCTCCCCCCGTATGGAGATATAATGCGAGTTAAAGCCCGGATGATGGTCGACTTGCCACAACCATTCGGGCCGATAAGCCCTACCATCTCTCCAGGCAGCACCTGAAACGTCACATCTCTCAATATTTCTTTATGAGAATATCCCAAGCAGACTTTCTGCACTTCTATCTTTGTCATCTTGACCTCAAAAGATTACCTTTCTTCGACGACGCAATAAGTAAAGGAAGAAGGGTGCTCCACAGAGAGCCGTGATTACCCCTATCGGTATTTCTGTGGGTGCTTGAGCGGTACGGGCTACTAGGTCGGCTAAAATAAGGAAAATAGCGCCGGTTAGAACGGAAAGTGGCAGCAGAAAACGGTGGTCGGCACCCCAAATCAGCCGTACTGTGTGCGGGATAATGATACCAACAAAGCCAATAGTACCAACAAAAGAAACAGCCGCCGCGGTAATTAAGGTGGCCATGGCAAGAAGCACGAGCTTCAGCCTCTCCACATTGATGCCGAGTTGTTGAGCTTGCTCCTCATCAAGCTGCATGATATTAAGCGGACGAGCATAAAGCAAGATGACGCCGGTACCCACTGCCACATAGGGAAGAACGAGCCTCACGTCAGACCACTGGCTTAAAGAGAAGCTGCCCATCAGCCAGAAGATAATACCGTGCATCTTTTCCCCACTGGAAATGATGAGATAAGAAACGACTGACCCCAGCAGTGCCCCCAAGGCGACACCGGCCAAGATAAGAGTGGTCACTGGGAGGGTTTTGCTGACGCGGGCCAAGCCATAGACAATCGCCGTGCTGGCTAATGCACCTATGAAAGCTAAGAGGGGAACAACTCCAACTCCCATGCCATGCCAAGTAGCGGGTAGTAAGAAGCCGACCACGGCCCCCAGTGATGCTCCCTGGGCGACGCCGATAAGATACGGGTCAGCCAGTGGATTGCGGAAAAGCCCCTGGTAAGTAGCTCCGGCCGTCGCCAGAGCAGCCCCGACAAGTCCCGCCAGAATGACCCTAGGCAAGCGTATTTCCAGAATTATGGTTTCTATTCCGCTCGGCAGGACTGGATTTGGGTGAAGAAAGAATAGCTTCGAAAACATAACTTGGCAGGTGGTTAGGAATGGAATCTTGACACTGCCAGCGGTCGTAGCTAAAGCCGCTACCACGATAAGCAATATCGAAAGCCCTATAATGGCATAGATTCGGCCGCGCCATCGAATCAGGCTGGTTAGTTCAATCTGGCTAGATGAATCCGGTTTAGAAGACATATTAAATAACCCTCAACACTTCAAATTTCAACTCTTCGGTACCAGTCAGGCAGGAAACATTGTCGAGATGTTTTCGAGCGATGCTGACAGCTTTTCCCATCTCTTCAGGGGTAGGACGTCTCCACGGGTTATCGCCGATAGGGATATAAGCATCTATACGATAAGGGACACCGCTGTCCACATGGGCGATAAACATGGAAATCCTCTCAATCTCGACACAATCAATGTAATCAGGAATAAAGACGCTTTCAGCCCTTAGCTTCACTCCCGATTGGTGGTACCTGATAAAGTTCTCCAGCGCCTTTTTATTTGATTTCCCGGTGTAGTGGCGATGAAGTTCATCGGTGTACGCTTTCAGGCTGAACACTACCTCGTCAATATGGCTGAGGTCGGCGAATATAAACCCGTTAGTGAGAAGAATATTGTAGCTACCAAATTCTTCATGAAGTGCCTTTACCAGCTGAGGCAATTGGTGGTCGGTGGCAGGCTCAGCCCCCATCAAGACAACCTGCTTTACTTCCAGTTTGCCCAAAATCCGCATTACCTCCTTCAAGTCAAGGAAGCGCTCAGGAGCTCGAGAGCCTTCTCTTGTTGGATTGAATATCCCTTCCTTTGTCTCCGCCAGATGGCAGTCGTACAACTCCTTTTTGAGTAAACAGGCCCGGCAATTCAGGTTACAACCCCAGAAATGCAGGTGGACGATTCCAACCCGCGGGCTATGGGTTATGTGATAGATGTTCACTATTTAGCTTCCTTGAATAGTTCTGGATGTATGTATTGAGCGAATTGTTCCAGTGCAGCAACTATGCGAGGTCCGGGACGCCCAACAAGGTCAACATCTATAGCATATACTCGATTGTGCTGGCGGGCATCCGTGTTTCTCAGCCTCGGCTCAGTCACGGCAAACTGAAGTGGTGCATCAGCACCTGTTCCCATACCCACGCCGGCAATCATCACTTCGGGATTGGCATCAATAACCGCTTCTAGGGTAATACCAGAATAACCTGTAAGATTTCGGGCAATGTTTGTGCTGCCTGCTTTCTGAATTAGCTCGTCATGCAGGGTCCCCGCTCCAGCAGTCTTGAGAGGGTCATGCCAGGTTATATAGAAGACCCTAGGTTTTTGCGCCTCAGTCAGGCTACTTGTCTTATCAGTTACCGCTGTAATTCTCTCCCTCATCTCTCTGACTAAGTTGGAAGCCTCCTTCTCCTTACCGGTAATTTCCCCAACCAGGGTGATAGCTTCCAGTACTTCATCAAGAGTCTTTGGCGCTAAAGCGAAAACCGTTATTCCCCTTTGCTCGAGGTTTGGGATAACCTGCTTTTGATGAATAGAGGTTGCCACTACCAAGTCTGGAGAAAGAGCGACCACTTTCTCTATATTCGGTGTGGAAAAACCGCCGATGCTGGCCTTCTCTTTAGCCTCCGGTGGGTAATTACAGTAGTCCGTTACCGCCACTACTTTGTCAGCCAAGCCCAGAGCAAAGAGAATCTCCGTGTTGCTTGGGGCAAGGGAAATAATTCTTTGCGGGATTCTGGCCAACCCGACCGTTCGACCCAATTGGTCTGTAATTTGGATTGGAGACTCGGCTTTCCCGGCAGGTGATGAACCGCAACCAACACTACTGAGTACTAGCAATGATAGCAGGATGAGAAGGCAGTTTCGGACATAATGACTCATCAGTGCTCCTCCCTATGGCAAAATAAAATCCCCCTGCTCTACAGAACAGGGGGATTTACTAAAACTAATAAATCCCACCCCCTACTCCGCGGAGGCAGACTACAAACTTGCCGGGCTAGCGTTCTGACTGTTACAGCAGGCGGGACTGTGCCGGAATTGCACCGGCTTGCTTCTCCATTTAAGCCCTGAGGCACCCAGCCTTATCTATTATTCAATTTGACCATAAATATATCAATAATATAGTAAAAAGTCAACTGTGTCTGGCCATTTATTACGAGATTGCACGTCCGCTAAAATGTTGACAAGCTAACAAAAGTCAGGAATATATAGCTCAGATTTGGCAAATCAAACAGAACGTCAAATTCGTGCAGTCAGCAAGCCTTCAATGAGAAGAGGAAGGACTTGGTAGTCCTAGCTCTTCCACACCAAACTGGGCACACACAATGTGGAATTCGCCGTCAACGTCCTGAAAGTATATGCGAACCCTTTTCCCTTCATGAAAGAGAGGCTGGTCCTCCACCACTTGAGTGATATCACCAACTGTGCCTCCTGGTGTCACGATTTGAAGCTCGTTCTGAGCGAATGAAGCCCCTTTCACATACTTTTCGATAGACAGGTTAGTATAGGTAAAGATGGCGGACTTATCTTCATTCCAACTGCTTTCAACCTTCTCTACTATCCCTTCAACAATGTAATCAGCCGTACTGATAATGTATTGCTTATCCTGGCATTCAGCAATAAGGAGCCCAGCCGCACCTGACTGCTTAACCACCACCGAGCCCGTTGGTGGAGTCTGGGATAAAGGTGCTTCCCACGCACACCCTGCCAAGATTATTAAGAAGCCAAGGAGTAGGCATAACTTATTAAGTTCCATTATTA
>VGNX01000072.1 GCA_016865855.1 Chloroflexota bacterium
CAAGAATTACGCACTTCATTATCGAATTAGATGCCCTTTGTATGTATAAGCATGAGAAAAGTAAACATAAGAAAAGCTTCCCTCGAAGGAAGACTTCGGATAATCATGTTGGTAGCGCATACGGGATTCGAACCCGTGATCTCCGCCTTGAGAGGGCGGCGTCCTAAACCCCTAGACGAATGCGCCAAAAACTGGCTGGGGATCCAGGATTCGAACCTGGCCTTACGGATCCAGAGTCCGCTGTCCTACCGCTAGACGAATCCCCAAACCGGCTAGGATTATAACATGCGAGTGTACCACCAGCAAACATCACCAGAAACAAAGCATACCTTGCATGCCGCGTTTGGGTTCAGCTATTATGCAAGAGGGAAAGTTATTGACTCACATACCAGATACACATGCAAAAGCTGTAAACCAAAAGTCCAGGAGACTAAAAGTCAGTTGAAGTCATGGCATAGGAACCGCTTACTTCGTGGCCTCGCTATCGCTCTAAGCATTGGCGCTCTATTCTGCATAGCCTTCCAGTTCAAGCTATTCTACGGCACTCAACTGCGCGCCTCCGATTTCTTCTTTAGAGCCCCTGGCACTCAGACCACACAAAACACAAGCACCATCGTAGTTGTGGCTGTCGACGATACTAGCCTGGAACAACTAGGTCCTTTTGTGTCCTGGTCGCGCTCCTACCATGCCCGTCTAATAGATAGCCTAAACAAAGCCCAAGCAGATGTAATCGTCTTCGATATCTTGTTTTCCGAGCCAACACCCTTTGACGATGAACTAGCATTGTCCGTCAAAGCTGCCGGGAATGTTGTCTTCCCCATAGTAGGCACAGATGTAAAGCAAGGATATACCAAGCCAGACAACATAATAGAATACGCAGGCTTCGCCAAACCACTAAAGACTCTCTCGGAAAACGCAGCGACCCTAGGCCATGCCAACGTACTCCCCGACGCCGATGGCATAGTCAGAAGGCTGCCGGTGGTTGTCGGCCTTGGCAAGGACCTCGTCCCTGCTCTGGCCGTAGCCACTGCTGCTGAGTATTTTCAGCTTGCCCAAATCAGCGAAGCCTTTGCTCAGGATAACCGCCCATCACTCGGTAGCCGACTAATTCCGGTAGACCAAATGCAACGAATGCTCATCAACTATGCCGCCGGCTCGTCAGGAGCAAACACCTCAGCCTGCTACCAACAGGTGTCCTATGTTGACGCCCTAAAAGGTAAAATTGATTCTGCTGTTTTCAAGGACAGCATTGTAATCATTGGTGCCACAGCCACGGGATTTGGAGATACTTTCTGGACACCAACAGGGCAGATGATGAGCGGCGTAGAGATCCATACCCATGCATTAAACACGATTCTGTCAGGCAAGTTCCTAAGCATAGCTCCACCAGTAGTCACAATTCTGGCGATAATAGTTTTGTCACTGCTATGCGGCATAGCCGTACTGCGCTTTCGGGTTACCTGGGCTGTGCTCTCCTGTGTGTCGCTCTATATTACCTACGTACTCACTGCTTTCACGCTCTTCGATAAAGGCATCATGCTCGACATGCTGTATCCCCCACTGACCATTCTCTTCGGTTTCTTAGGAGCAACGCTCTACCGGGTTACCCTAGAGCAGTCAGACAAAAGAGAGATAGCCAAGCTTTTCGGCCGCTATGTACCATCGCAAGTAGCAAACAAGTTATTGCTAACACTGCGCGAGGAAAAGTTGGACTTAGCAGGCGAGCAGCAAGAAATCACGGTGATGTTCGCCGACATCCGCGGTTTTACCGTCATCGCTGACAGAGTCAAACCAGAAGAACTGGTCAAGGTACTGAATATTTACCTCTCTGCAGTCATTGAAGCGGTACTCAAATATGACGGCATGATAAACAAGTTTGGGGGAGACAGCATCATGGCGGTATGGAATGTACCTACCGAGTGTCAAGGGCATGCTTTGCTAGCTACAAAAGCAGCCGTGGACACCCAGCACGCCGTCAACCAACTGCACAAGAAAGAAACGTCGATGCCACAAATGGATTTCGGCATCGGTGTAAATACTGGAAAGGCTGTTGCCGGCAATATGGGCTCCGAAGACCGCTTAGAGTACACCGTAATAGGCGAGGCAGTGAACTTGGCTTCGAGAATTACCAGCGCTACCCCTGGTGGCAAAGTTTGGATTGGGGCTGACACATTCGAATCTACCAAAGGATACGTTACAGCCAAACAGGTAAAACCGCTCACTGTGAAAGGAAAACATGAACCAGTCGCAGTTTATGAGGTAGAAGGCTATGTGGTAGACTACATACCTGGTAGGGATGAGCAATAAGGATAAATCGTAATGACTGCACCCCAAATAGCTCGGACACACCCAATTCTTTGTAATAGAACTACCAAAGAAGTGTAACATTTATGGCTTTTTTGCGTTTTAAAGATAGAACAACAAGTAAGACCTCGGATGTCAGTAGTACCAGGGCACATGACGAGGCTGATGTTGCGAGGTTAGTGGAAAGAGCTGCCAATGGCGATGTTAACTCATTCGGGCAATTATACGATATTTATCTCAGCAGTATTTATAGATACGTTTACTACCATGTTAAAGACAGAATGGCAGCCGAAGACCTCACACACGAGATTTTCATCAAGGCTTGGGAGGCTATCGGTAAATATGAATGGAGAGGGCAACCATTCTCATCATGGCTGTTTCGCATAGCACGGAATCAGACGGTGGATTTCTACCGTGCTGCTAAACGAGATGCTAAATTGAAAGAGCGAGTTTCAGCCACCATCAGTGACCCAGAGATACAGGTAGGAGAAAAAGTCACAGGTAAGGAACTCATAGAAGCGATATCTTGTCTACCCCCACAGCAAAAGGAGTTGATAATACTTAAGTTCATCGTTGGGTTAGACAATCAACAGATCGCCTCAATCATGGAGAAAAACCCGGGCGCCCTAAGGATAATGCAGATGCGAGCATTGGATATCCTCAATCAAAAGTTGGGAGAAAACAAGAGATGAGAACTACGATTTCTAAAGCACTGGACGAATGCCTCCTGGAAATACGCGAAGACAATAAAATCGATAGTTGTCTGACCAAATATCCCAAGATAAGGAAACAACTGAGACCATTACTGAAAACGGCTGCATCGATTCAAGACGCCCACAAAGCAACACCATCAGACAAGTTCAGGCGTGAATCACATCGCCGCCTGGTAAGACAACTTCGCAAGCAAGCTACCCCAACCCAGGTAAAGTTGTTACGTAGAGTAGCAGCGCTCCTCGATGAGCTTGTTACTGGCTACAGGACAATGTTCAACGTCATCGGAACAAGAAAAGTCGCCATAACAGTTGCCATTACCCTGCTACTGGCAATAGGTAGTACTATCTTCCTCTTCGGTGCGCCCAGAGTTGCCTCTCCTCAGTCTTTGGTCGCAATGTCCAACTCCAGACTGAGCATAATTTCCGGCACTGTCGAGATCCAGTCTCCTGGATCGAGTTCATGGAAATCCGCAGTGGATAACACGAGCTTACAAGGCGGAAGCCAGATAAGAACGGCATCAGAGTCGCAGGCACGAATCTCATTCCCCGAGGGCAGTACTCTTGAACTTGAACCCAACACCACAGTTGAAATTGAACAACTAGAATACTCCGTGGGACAACCTCGCATCATTGTATTGAAGCAATGGCTAGGGAAGACATGGAGCCGCGTAGTAACCATGACAGACCCTGGCTCCCGCTATGAGATCCAGACACCCTCAGCCTATGCCTTGGTACGCGGGACAGTTTTTACCGTCGAGGTTAACCAGGAGGGAACAACTACAGTCCAGACTGTTGAAGGTTTGGTCGCCGTAGGTGCACAAAATCAGGAGGTCTCTGTACCCGCCGACCATGGGACTTCAGTAGAGCCTGGAGCACCTCCTGCTACACCAACGCCAACTGCTCCATCAACTCAAAGTGAAGCCACACCTGCGGTCAAAGGGCCAGATCAAGTCCAAACTCAAAACACAGACAAGGGCAAGGGCACTGATAAGGGCCAAGACCAAGACGCAGGCAAGGGCACTGACAAGGGCAATAGCCAAGGCGGTGGTCAAGGCGGCGGCCAAGGCGGTGGCCAGGGTGGCGGACAGGGTGGCGGCCAAGGCGGTGGCCAGGGCGGCGGCCA
>VGNX01000073.1 GCA_016865855.1 Chloroflexota bacterium
TTCCTCAATCCCTGATACTGCTTTCGCTTTTGCTTGATATATCTCCGCTCCCGCCACAGCGAAGCGAAGGCGGCAATCTTAGCCCTGATATATGTCTTGCCCTTTATCATACTGTATATCACTATCATAAGCTCAATCACCAGAAAAACAGGGAGGCAAATTACCAGGGTGAGCGGCTTTAAGCTGGAGAGCAGTAAGGCTTGCCGGTTTTTCTCCAAAAGAAAAAACTTGTCTGGGTCCGTTTTGGCGATATATTTGTGGAAGACCACTGATTTGGGAACACAGTATATCTCAAAACCCATTAGATTTAAGAGCCAGGAGATAATCACATCATCATAAGCCATGAAGCTTTCCTCAGGTGCACCTCCCATTTGTTTAAGGACCTCATACCGAATCAAATAGGAGCAACCGCTGATGCCGGGAACTTTTTCTGGATTAAGCGAGCCATCATCCCGCTGGTACAACCTACGACAAAAGCCAATGCCGGTAATGTGAATATCCAGACCCTTAGTGTTAATCCTGTCTCGTTCAGCAAAAATCAAAATCTTCGGCGTGACTGCTCCAGCCAGTGGATTGGCTTCCATGAAGTTGACCATGCTTGACAGCCAACCAGGAGCCACTTCTGTGTCTATATTGATTGGGGCAATATATTTCCCGGTGGCGTGAACCAAACCAGAATTGATGCCGCCAGCATAACCTAAGTTGCTCTCATTTGTAACGAAAATTAACTGCGGAAAGGCTTTTCGCGCATATTTAAGGCTGCCATCGGTAGAAGCATTATCAACGAATATAGTTTCAAAATTGGTGTAGTCCTGCTTCAAGATAGATGATATACAGCCATCAATATGAGGCAGGCCATTATAGTTGACTACAATTACCGATACTCTTGGGCTATCATCCATGCATTGTCACAATAAGGTTGTTTATCAGCGTTCTCTTTCCAATGTAGTCGCGACCCTTTATCCCGACCAGTCGGGATTTAGGGTCGCCTCTTGTAGCGAGGCTAAAGCCTCGCATCTACATTAGCAAACATACGGTGTCACAATCATGCCGGGTCACAAAGGTCAGAATATGTAAAATCTATCAAGTTCACTTTGTATCCAGCATACCACTCATCTTAAAAGTATAGCCCTGCTCATTGGTTTTTAACACCAGCAAAAATGATTTTATCCTTTTTCGTTTCTACCTTGAAGGGTCCAAGAAGTAATTAAACTGGTCATTTATTATGTCTCTTAGACTATGGACTATCTGGAAGCCCAGTCCCTTAATTTTTGCTGTATTGGCTAGTAGGACTGGCACCTCGGCTGGCCTGAATTTCTCTTTGTCGAATTCTACTATTACCTCCCCTTTATCGGTAACTGCAATAACCCCCACGTCAGAAAGTTGGAACTCCAACTTACCTTCTATCATCAGCTTATCCACCTTAGTTTTCTCAAAGCGCAGGCCGAACTTCTCTGAGCTGTCCAATTCATTAGGATTATCTACTACCTTCTTGCCATCAATCGTTTGAATTTTATTTACAGTATAACCGGCACACTCCAGACTCAGTAGAAAATAGCTCAGCACCGAGTTAGTTCGCTGCGAGCCCTGGTTATAAACGTCTCCATGCTTGCCCTTCTCAGCCAACAGGCAATAGCCTTTCAGTATATCATTAACATGCGACCAGTCCCTAAAGGCATTAACATTGCCTATTACAAGCTTGTCAATTTCACCACGCTTGTACTGCATAACCTGGCGGGTTATCGCTGAAGTCACAAACATCTTGCCTCTGCCAGCGCCCTCATGATTAAAGCCTCTGGAGACCACTGTCCTTAAGCCAAAGCAAGCATGATAGTTTCTGGTTAGATAATCGGCGTAAACCTTACTGACAGCATAAGGAGACATAGGACGGAGAGGATTGACCTCGGAAATTGGCAACTCTGGGATACCAGTCGGTTCCGGGAAAATCGTACCGTATTTTTTCAAAGCACGACGATACTGAGAATCTGAAACGAAAGCCAGTCCGTATTCCTCACTGCTACCGGCAAAGACTATAACTGGGTCTAATCCCTTGTTTCTAATCGCCTCGAGAAGATTAGCTGTACCCAGACAGTTTATCTCCATTGTTTCTCCGGGACATGAAAACGACCTGGGAATGAAAGACTGGGCAGCAAGATGAAAGACAATATCTGGCTTGCTCAGGTCTAATGCTGAAGCGATGCTAGAAATATCTCGCATGTCGCCCTCTAGCAGGACTATCTCATTTTCAATCCCCAAATATTTGATATTCTGCGGTATGCTGCCATCAGCCCGTCTCCTGACCAGACCGAAGACATTACCATCTTCATCGAGCACATGCTTGGCCATGTGAGAACCGACAAAGCCGCTTATGCCAGTGATGAACACGTTCTTGTTTTTTAAGCTCATTTCAGCCTCCTTTTATCCATGTCATTGGGTTTATTGAATTTGTTGAGTTATTGAGTTCATTTTGTGTTGAGTTCATTAGCTTTAATCTGCTTATGCTAGTGTCTGAAAAGGCGGAGCTTTATCACGGTGAGGGCGATGCCAAGACCATGAATTATAGAGTTGAGGCTTATAGTTCCTTTGCTGTAGCCAAAACTTCTTTGAAGAAAGCCCTCTCTTTCATCTCCTCAAACTCTGGCTCAGTATAAACCAATGGCTCTATCGGCAGGGAGGTCAAATCAAGAATTTTCTGTATGCGCTGTGGTATTCTGCCGTCAAATTCGCCCACTATGATGAGGTCTATATCACTGCCTTCATTGAAATTACCCCGGGCGAAGGAGCCATAAAGATAAACTTTTTTGGCTTTATGCTGGCTCTTAAGCAAACGGGCAAATTCCTTCAGCTCTGCATAAATCTTTTCACTGTCTTCAATATTAACTCGGCATAGCTTATACACTGGCTAGCATCCTCCTGAGAATAATATTCAGACGGAATCTCATTACCCACTAGACCATCAGGATATCTGGTAGGAATATAATAGCTGTCCAGAACTTTCCCCTGGCTAACTAAATTGCCGAAATCCTTGTTAAATTTTGAGCAGTCTAAAACCAAGTCTCTAATAGAGTGAGTCAATATAGCTCGCAAGCCTTTGGAGTAAAGAAAAGCTTTTAAAGCTTTCTCAGCAACTTGCTGTGACTGAAAGCAAGCCCACTCATAGTGCCTGGCTGTGCGACTGTCTCTGGCACTCTCGAGATCCTTTTCGGCTTGTCTTAGCCACCTTTGCACTTCCATATTAACAATAATAGCACAATTATTGCTCACCCGGCAGCAAGAAGACTTTTGAGGCGGAGCTTTATCACGGTGAGGGCGACGCCAAGACCGTGAATTACCGGATTAAGGCTGGAGCCCTGAGAGTGATAGACACAGGAGATGGGCACTTCAGCGATAACAAAGCCCTTTCTTCTGGCTTTGATTAAGACTTCAACACTGAACCCAAAGCCTTTCTCAGTGATATCTATAGCTTCAAGTAGCCTTCGACTATGGGCACGAAAGCAGCTCTGCGAATCAGACACTCTTGACTTTGAGCCGAAGTTATAAAGCCAAGTGATAACGTCAATGCCAAATTTGCGATAGCGACGAATATTAGTTTGTTGAGTTTGTTGCGTCCCTTGAGTTGGTTGAGTTGGTAGGAGGAAGCGGGAACCAATGACCATGTCCGCTTCGTTGCGAAAAACCGGAGCCAAGACTTGAGGAATTTCATCAGGATTATGCTGCCCATCACCATCCAGGGTTACCAGTATGTCGGCATTGCTTGTTTTTGCAGCTTCAAAGGCTGACCTGATAGCTGCTCCTGCCCCTTGCCTCTCTCTATGTATTATAACTTCGGCCCCAGCAGCCTGAGCAGCTTCAGAGGTATTGTCAGTTGAGCCATCGTCGATAACAATTACTTTATCGACATATCTCCGGGCTCTAGTTACTATATCACTGATGAACTGTTCTTCGTTGAGGCAAGGAATGGCGGCAACGACCTTTGGTTTAGTTCCTTGAGTTTGTAAAGTTGATAGAGTTCGTTGAGTCATCTGAGTTATTGAGTTCATTGTGTCTTGCGGGTTTTGGATTT
>VGNX01000074.1 GCA_016865855.1 Chloroflexota bacterium
GCAAGCACGTTTATGCCAGCACCGCCGCGAAGAAAATTATAGACCATCTGCGCCGTAACCTCCTGAGGCCAGTTGCCTACCTTTTCCATCACCACGCCATGGTCGCCAGCCATGGTGATAATAGCTTTATGCTTGATTCGCGGAATGGGCTTACCCTGGATTCCTGCCAGTTGAACAGACAAATCCTCCAGCCTGCCTAGGCTGCCCTGGGGCTTGGTTAAAGTATCCTGGCGGCTCCGGGCGGAGGTCATTGCCGACTTATCCAGTGGCTTTATGGCTTGTAGCACTTTGTCAAGAGAATCACCCATGTTTCCTCTCCAGTGCTATTCTATATACTTCGGACATATCAAGGTTTTCTCTTACTATCCTAGCGAGCTCATTATACTGCTCATCTCTATCTATTGATATTTTTGCAGCTACCGGCAACCCCCGCAGCTTCCGTAGCCGATTCAACAAGGCAAGGGTTAGGTTGACATTGTGAAACAAGCCATGAATGTAAGTGCCGAATATGAGACAGTCACCGTTGACCGCTCCATCAGAATAGTCAGCGGTACCTTGAGGTGTTTCCACAACCTGAAATGCTGGAGGGTGATTCTGGCTTCTGGTCTGTCCCATGTGAATCTCGTAGCCGGTAATTTCTGCCCCCTTCAGTCCCTCAAATAAGCCCTTATTGGCTACAAGCCTAGCTCTGATTTGAGTGGTAGTTTTAACCTGATCAAAGGTAGTCTCCATATCCAGCAAGCCCAATCCAGCAACGCTGATTTCCGTCGACTCGACCTTATAAGGGTCTTTAATTGTCTTGCCCAGCATCTGATAGCCGCCACAAATACCTATTACCGGTGTGCCGGTCTTTGCGCGCTGGATAATAGCCTGGTCCAGCCCTTGCTGCCGCAGGTAAAGGAGATCAGCGATGGTGCTTTTGGTACCTGGAAGTATAATCAGGTCTGCATTACTTAGCGCCGGGGGCTCAGTAACATAGCGTAGGTTACAACCCATTTCCTCAAGCGGGTCAAAGTCATCATAATTAGAGATATGGGGCAAGCGTATTACAGCTATGTTAACACCTTTACCATCGAGGCGGTCGGTTCTTTCATCTAGGTAGACCGAGTCCTCTTGAGCTATGCTGATTCCCCTGAAGTAGGGAATAACACCAAGAACTGGCTTGGTGGTCTTTTTCTCCAAGGAAACCAGCCCTGGCTTAAGTAAGGTCAGGTCGCCGCGAAACTTGTTGATGATAAGTCCCTTAACCAAGTTGCGCTCTTCTGCTGTCAGAAGTTCTAGAGTACCAATGATAGAGGCGAAGACACCTCCACGGTCAATATCGCCTACCAGAAGGACGGGGGCATTGACCATGCGGGCTACCCTCATATTAACTATTTCTCTTTCCTTTAGATTTATCTCCGCCGGGCTACCAGCTCCCTCAATCAACACGATGTCATAGTTGTCGCGTAGGTGGTTCAAGGAATCTTGTATCACACCCAGCAAATGGGGGGTATAATCGTAGTACTGGTTCGCCTCTAGATTCTTGGCTACTTTGCCCAGAACGATAACCTGTGATTTAGCTTCAGCCTCAGGTTTGAGGAGTACCGGGTTCATGTGGACGGAGGGTTCAATACCAGCGGCTTCGGCTTGCACTGCCTGAGCCCGACCAATTTCACCGCCTTCCCTTGTAACGAAGGAATTGAGCGCCATATTCTGAGCCTTAAATGGAGCAACCTTAAAGCCGTCCTGACGGAAAATTCGGCAGAGAGCAGTTACTATCACGCTCTTACCTACTGAGGAAGCAGTGCCCTGTATCATTAAGGTTTTAGCTGACATGGCAGCAGACCTCGGTGTCTCTTATCGCAGCGAGCAATCTCTGGCACTCAGCCACGGTGCGTGGCGCCAGACGAATGTGATTGGGCAACCCGAATGAGGTACAATCACGAACCAGGATGCCCTTCTTGAACAAAGCTCGTCTGAGACTGGCAGCATCACCAACCTTGACCAAGAAAAAATTAGTCTGTGAGGCTAATGGCGAAAGGCCCAGTCCCTTAAGACCTTCTACCAGAAATTCCTTCGCCTCTTTTATTTTTATCCAGCACTGCTCAACATAACCATCAGCCTTTAAGGCCAAAACCCCTGCCTGCTGAGCGACTGAACTGACATTCCACGGCGGCCTGACCCGCTTCAGAGCGGAGATGATCGGTTCAGCGGCTATGGCATAGCCAAGGCGTAAGCCAGCTAGAGCATAGTCCTTAGTCATTGACCTCAGGATAACCAGGTTTTTCCGGCCTATTAAGTCCGTAGATACCCAGGCGTTCTCGGTGAAAGCAATGTAAGCCTCGTCCAGTATGACAAGATTGTCCCCGTCGGCGGACAGGATTTCCTCAAGTTCTTCTCTGGATAGATATTGCCCCGTCGGGTTATTGGGATTGCAAAGGAAAATCCCCTTGGTCCGGTGCTTCCGGATTAAGTTCACTGTCTCGGCTACATTCAGCCGAAAGTCCGCCTCTTCCCGCGTCGTCTGTTTCAGCACTCGGGCACCGCCAAGATGACAGGCAATTTCGTATTCACCATAAGTAGGCTGAGGGATAATGACCAAATCATCAGGACCAAGATAGGCGGTAGCAACCAGTCTGATAAGCTCGGTTGAACCGCTGCCAATTAGAAGATTGTCCGTAGCTACTTTTAGCCGACCGGCCAATGATAATCCTAGTTCTGTGGCTTCGGAGTCCGGATAGCGGTCAATAGATGCCTGAATCAGAGCGTGTTTGATACCCGGTGGCGGGCCAAAGGGATTTGTGCTGACGCTAAAATCAAGGATATCCTCTGGTGCGATGCCCAGACTCTCAAGCTCAGAATAATTGATGCCACCGTGAGTGGCCGGCACGAGGCTCTCTATGTTTGGTTTAGGTCGTAACATGATATACCACCTCAATCAGAATAAGTGTCAGGCTCCAGACGAAAGCTGCCGTCATTGCTATCTTAAGTGAAGTATCAATTGTCCCGGTCAAAAGTGGGTTATGATTATCGCCCAGTTTATAGTAGCCGACCTTCTCTAACTGCACTCCCAGGGCGCCAGCAGTGGCACTCATCGTCCACCCCGCGTTGGGACTTTCGGTTTTTATCCGGTCACGGAGCATAATCCGCCAGGCGGCTCGGGCGTTCTTCTTGGATATCCAGGCGGCCACCACTATAAGTAGAGCCGAAATACGAGCCGGGATAAAATTGGCCGCAGTATCCAGGTGAGCGGCGAACTTTCCCAGGTATTCAAACTCACCGTGGTGGCCTATCATGGTATCGAGCGTGTTGACCACGCGGTAGGCTACCGCACCGGGTACGCC
The DNA here is from genome assembly GCA_016865855.1 of Chloroflexota bacterium. Classification (GTDB taxonomy): domain Bacteria; phylum Chloroflexota; class Dehalococcoidia; order GIF9; family UBA5629; genus 9FT-COMBO-48-23. Next base: position 3,327 of record VGNX01000074.1, read on the forward strand.
GAAGAGCAGAAAGAATAATAGTGGGGCGACAAAGCTGTCACAGCTATTTTCTGCCACCGACTCGATGGTGGCTGATACCATCAGACCTTTATCCAGTTTGCTGGTATCCCGACCGACCAAGGAGCGCAGCTCAAAGCGGGCTTCAGCCAGTTTATCCTCTGCCAGATGATTCCTGACTCTTAAAGCGGACCGCCGCAGTTCTTTCAAAGAAAAACTGGTCTTAAGAATTACGGCAGCGACCACGATATAAGCCACGAGGCTAAGACTCTTCAGGTAGAAAAGAACAAAATAGATGGGAACAACAAAGACGCCAGCCGTAAACATAACCACTCCCAGCCCGTAAAGGAACTGCGTTGCAGGAGACCGATCGCTCCCGCCCTTTATCAGAGAGGAAGCGACCTTTCCCGTCCACACCACCGGGTGGATGACCGCCGGTGGCTCGCCCAAGGCTAGGTCAATAATTAAGGCAAGCAGTAGGATAAAAAGAGCCTCCATAGCTGTTAGTTCCTATTCCTTTTCGTTACCTTCCTCGCGTTAGATACCGGCCATTGCCGGGATTAATCAGGACAGCTGGCAGCCCATTAGCCGGATGCGTATAGACGCAGCCGTCAGCCCCATAAACTTCCTTAATATTCCGGGAAGTGATGACTTCACTTGGTGTCCCTTGAGCGTGA
>VGNX01000075.1 GCA_016865855.1 Chloroflexota bacterium
AAAGTAGTCTTTCATACTCTAGGCTGTAAGCTTAATCAAGCTGAAACTGAGCTTCTGGCGCGGCAATTTGCTGAAGCTGGTTATAGTGTCGGTGACGGCGACAGGGCGGATATTTATGTCCTCAACACCTGTACGGTGACGCACATTGCCGACCGTAAATCTCGGCATTTATTAAGGCTGTGGCGTAGGAGAAACCCTCAAGCCTTTATTGCCGCTATCGGCTGCTATGCTGAAAGGGCACCTCAAGAACTGGCTCAGGTCGGCGCCGACCTTGTTATTGGTAATGAGCAGAAGATGCATCTGCCGAGACTGATAAGAGATATGCGTGTACCTAAGGCTTGTTGTCCAGCAGAAGAGTTTGTGGCTGATAGTGCTAGTCGAGTTCGCAGTTTTGTGAAAATTCAGGATGGCTGTAATGATTCTTGCGCCTATTGTATTGTGCCTAAGGTGCGCGGGCGGGAGTACTGCCTGCCTTTGGCTGAAGTAATCGAGGAGATAAAGGTAAGAGTCTCTACGGGCTATAAAGAGATTGTGCTCACCGGAACCAAAATTGGCGCCTATAAGCATAACGGAGCTAATCTCTTACACCTAGTTGAACGGATTCTCGCGGATACGGCTGTGAAACGGCTGCATCCCTCCTCTTTACAGGCCCAGGAGATTTCTCCAGAGCTTCTCAGTCTGTGGCGAGATGCTCGTCTGTGCCGTCACTTTCACGTGGCGCTGCAGAGCGGCAGTGACACAGTGCTTAAGCGGATGAGACGCCGTTATTCAGTTGCTGATTATAGACAGGCGGTGTCTTTAATTCGAAAGACTGTGCCGGATGTAGCTATCACCACAGATATTATGGTTGGCTTTCCTGGAGAAAACGATGAGGAATTTGAAGAAAACTATCGCTTTTGCCAGGAGATTGACTTCGCAAATATTCATGTCTTCAACTATTCCTCTCGGCCAGGGACTTCGGCAGCTCAGATGCCAGGGCAGGTCAATGACAGGCTGAAGAAAGAGCGCAGTTTGCGAATGCTGGAACTGGCTCGAGAGAGCGCCCATAAGTTTTGCCAGCGGTTTTTGGAACGCAGCACAATGGTTTTGTGGGAGAAAGAGGTGACACCCGGCAGCGGTATATATTCCGGGCTTAGCCCTAATTATATCAGGGTATTCACCAAGAGCCACCAGCAATTAACCAATCAGCTCGTACCAGTGCGGCTGGTCCGACTGCATGAGCAAGGACTATGGGGAGAGGTCATCGGTGAAAATTAGAGTCAAAGTGATTCCCAATTCTAAAATCGAAGAGGTTATTAAAGAAGACGATGGATTTGTGGTGAGGGTCAAAGACCCCCCCAAAGAAGGGAAAGCCAACAAGGCAGTTATTAGACTGTTAGCTGAGCATTTCGGAGTTACACAAGGTTCGATAATAATCTTGAGTGGCTACAAAAACAGGAACAAGATTATCGAAATTTCAGGGATTTAAACCCGTTAATCTGATATGGGCGGTAATTGGCATAAGGCGTGGAGGTATTCGAGCCAGAAGCCGGCTTTGGTGCTGTATTTGGAGAAGGCAGATTCCAGGTCTTCGAAGAACATGTAGGTGATTTTGTTTTCCAAGAACAGCGGGTGCCCGATATAGGATGAGCTAGTTAGCTCCTGGTGTAGCTTTTTCCGTCTGCTTTTTGGTGCCACGATAGTTAGTTGGCGGCTTTTGCCAAGCTCTGGCATGGCCGATAACAGGGCAACGAACCTTTCGAGAGCGCTCAAGATTGGAGTATGCTCTTCTATCTCGAAAGCCCAGATTGGTGTGCCGTCGGCTTGCGCCCAGATGATATCAATCTGCTGAATACGTTTCACCTTCTCTGGGTCAGCTTTTACATTGAGTTGGCTCAAAGGCTTGAGACCTGCCAGCATTGGGTCACTTCTCTCCTGCTTGCCTATGTAAGGGATAAAGCCCGCTTTCTGGCAGAGTATGGCAAGGCGGTAGATTTGCTGGTTATGTTTGGTGCTGGATGGTACTTCAGTGGGATAAGGCTCTCTTGTCTCAAACATCAGCGGTAAGACACCTTGTTTTGCCAACACATCAGTGCCTTTAAGTTCCCAATTAACGCCGTCGTGAGAGATGGCTACTTCATTCAGGACATCAGCGATATCCTGTTTTGTTGGTCTATGCCCATTTACAAGCAGCGGCAGAATGGTGGTCACGATAGCATCGAAGTTCGCCTTGCCTACTTTGCGTAGGTAGCCTATGACATAGTATCTGATACGGTCTTTGGGCGGGATAAAATTGCCCACCTCACGGCCCGCCTTGATTTTCCACAGATTAGTGTCATCAAGTTCAAAATCGCTTTCCAGGATTGCCAGTATATCGCCTATATTCTTGGAGGCAGCATCGAAGAAAAGGTCGTTTTCGAAAAGGTCGGGCACTACCTCTCTAAGTATCTCCTCGGTGGTGGCACCGCCCTCGCGGTAAATCACCCGCTCAGCCACGTTCTTAATCAGGTTTGCCACCGGCAGAGACATAGGCTGGGATATTTTCCTAGTAGCGCTCTTCTGGAAGTTGACAATGAGGCTTTCACCTAAAACTCGTAGTGGGTTCTTAACCTTGTGGAATGTCTGCTTGGCTAATGGTTGGGCTACGCAATTGACATACTCGAAGCCGATATATCGGAGCGTATCCCTGATGGAATACCACAGCTTTGTTTCCTTATGATGGAAGACAAGCGATAGCCAGGCACCATCTTTGAGGGCGTAAAACATCTGCTCGAAGGATTTACCAAGCACGTCCAGATAATGGTTTTCGTCGAATTGCTGCTCACCACCCACGATGGCTTCCCTTCGCCGCATATCATCGGTTACCTCAAGTCCTAGCCAGGCATGCCACATAGTCCCAAGGTCTAAATAGGCTATGTGAGCGCCATATGGTGGATCGGTATAGATGTAATCCACGGAATTCTTGGGCACATACTTGAGCAGGTTCTCGGCTGAATCACAAAGGACATTGAATGTTTCACCCTCACGCACAAAGTCGCCAACAAGTTTATTATTTGTTTCTTTAGCTCGCGCAACCAACTTAGCCCGTGTTGAAAACAGCCCCCAGACGTCACGGTGATCAGGTTTTGGTGGCACCCAGTAGCGATAGACCTTAAAGATTGCGCTGTCCCCACCACCTGCTCGCTTTGGATCTATGCCATAGGTAGCGCTTGCTCTGCCTAAGATGCCGGACAAGACAAACAAAAGTAGGTCTCTTGCTTGCTGATTGGGTATCTTAATTATAGCAGCTCTAAGATTGGCTAAAACTATAAGGTTAGCTTTGGTAAATAAATCCTCGACATATTCCCTGTCGGCGTTGGAAGGAAGTTTTACGCCTTTGGGATACCACTGCTTCAGTTTGTAATCCTCCAATTCTTTGGGCGAGGCTTTCCGTACAAAGTCAACAATCGGCTTCATTTCCTGCTCAACATGGCGGTAAGCATCCCAGTATGAAGTGAGGTCAACCGGTGCCAGGCAAGTCATTCTGGTAAT
>VGNX01000076.1 GCA_016865855.1 Chloroflexota bacterium
AAGGGGAACAACGAGCGGAGGAAATGGGGCAGGAAGATAAGAGCGAGTAACAAAATGAGAAAGGGGATGACCGCCCGCGCTTGGTAACGGTATATCCTCTGGGAGGAGGCGTGTATGATTAGAGAGCTTGATAATGTCGTCTTAACCATTGACTTACCTGAGCATGGGTTGAAAAAAGGCGATGTAGGAACAGTTGTTCTAGTGCATAACGACAGTGGGTATGAAGTTGAGTTTATGACTATAGTCGGTTCTACTCTTGTAGTAGAGTCTCTATCTAATAATCAGGTCCGTCCAGTATGAACGTTAGGCAGCAAACCGTTCCTGAAGGCTCTCCAAGGAGCCAACTTTACCGTTTCAGGATAGACAGCCTATGACGAACATGAAAGAAACAACCGAAAACAAAAATGGCTGATCACCCAGATGGTCGATGAGTTAATTCGATTTGGCATACCCGGCGAACTGATGATTGTCATCATTTCTGCCTTGCCAATACTTGAACTCCGCGGTGGTATTCCGGCAGGGATCGGGATATTTCAGTTGCCGTGGTATCAAGCTTTATGCCTGGCTATTATTGGTAATCTAATACCGGTACCATTCCTGTTGTTGTTCTTTCAGGCGTTGGTGAAATGTATCAGGCGGGCACGTTTGGGAGAAAAGCTGGTGAACCCTTTGGTCCGTCATACTGAGCGCCACACGGCGGCTATTGAGAAATACGAGAGAATTGGTTTGATGGTATTCGTAGCTATACCACTGCCTTGGACTGGTGCCTGGACAGGAGCCATGGCCGCGTCATTGCTCGGTATGAAGTTCAGACGTGCTTTCTTTTCTATCATGGCCGGGGTAATTATCAGCGGTGCCATTGTTACGACCTTGTTCCAAGTGGGTTGGGTTGGGGCAGTTATTGCTGGTCTTGGACTGTGCGGTTTGGCGATAATGGGTTTATGGAAAACATGACTTTTGCCCAGCTTACGAGCTAAAAAACGGCTCAATCTGGCCTTGCAGTCAGAAATGTATCTCATATCACACTTGCAGATGAATCGTTGAATCTCAACTAGCTCGATGGGGAAAATATGGTTGCGCGTATGTGTAAACGTCGCCCGTAATGGATGTAATCCAACAGGCACCACCCGTGGAATTGTTGACAAAAAGAGAGTAGAATTGAATAAATTGAAGCTTTTGAAATAAGGTCGTCATCAACATGCGTCTAACAAACCATTACAATGTGAAGATGCACTATTCTTCAATGAGCCAGTGCCTCTCAGTTTAGGGAGGGAACAGCTATGCGGTCGAGCCTGATTGGGAAAATCCAAAAAGCCAACCGCTATGCTCAGGAAAGGGGTCGGGTCACCTTCTCAGAATTCGCAGTTAAATTCCGTGGGGATAATAACGCCTATGACACGAGCTACAGAGACGGCAAGTGGCACTGCTCCTGCTCATTCTTCTCTAGCTGGGGACTATGTAGCCATACCATGGCCCTGGAGAAAATCCTGGCTGAGATGCTGCCTCCTGAGGCCATGACGACACAAAGTGTGCTGTCCTCAGAGTAGCCCTAATCTGCCAGCCATTGCCCCAGCGTCTTCTTACGGGTAACTGCGGTAACACGGACTTGATGGAGAACTTCGTGGTTGACTCTAATGCTTGTCGTTGGCCAGCGATGTTTCTCTTTCATGCTGTTATGGTAACACTAGCAAAGGGGCAGTTTGTCAAAGTCACAGCACTAACTAACTCTGTGCCTTTTGGTACTGAACCAGAGATAGTCTGTGGCTGACTTCATAGTTTGCCTCCTTACCGCTTATCCCTGCTCTCGGTGTAACTCCATCAGCCCAGATATCCGAGCTGCCAGATACTTCTCTGCATCCTGATGAATTTCCAATTCCGCATATTGAGGGTCAAGTCTGCCTTCTCGAACGGCATTCACAAGAAGAGAGGTTACGTTTATCAGGTCTGGTGTGTGTCTGGCAAAAGGTGGACTATCGAACAGCTGAACCGCAGCACACCCATCATGCTCAGCCACTGATAGGTTGTCAAGGAATATCTCACTGAGCTCTGCAGTCAATGACCCCATTGCTGGCTGAAACCGAGAACAGAAGTGAAGGCGGCAAAAGGCCGGCCGAAGGTCATGAATTGGGCATTTGGTAAACTGGACGGCGTAGAACTCACACCCAGTTGCCTGGCAGCACCTGCTCTCGCAGCGTACGCAAATCTGTTCTCTCCGGTTATAATGGTCCAACTTCATGAGGGCCATGGCTACCTCTTCCCCAAAGAGTCCGTCCATCTCACTGTCGGTAACGAATGGTAAGTAAGACAACCGCTCAACATTCTCCAGGAATTTGTTTTTTGCTTTCTCCCTATCTATCATGAGAGGGGGTATCCTTTCTGGCAAGTGAATGTCAAACCCGGACGTTCCCTATTCTATGATATTTGCGGGGCATATTGCACTTTCAAGATGTAAGGTTACTTGGGTGCTTTACAATACTGTTGACCACCACGAGGTTATAATCGTATCATAAGAATAAATAAGTAGCGTGACTTGCGGAGGGGTAATATGTGGCTGCAAACCAGGATGTTCTTACTGGTGGCTGTACTATTCGGTATCCTTTACGGCGTTATCACCGGCGTCGGCGCCTGGATGGGCGCCGGTAACGCTATCTCATACATCGTTTTAGCCTTTGTCTTTCTCGGCTTCCAGTATCTTATCGGCCCCTCCATCGTCGGCTGGACAATGAAGATAAAGTGGGTCTCCGAGAAGGAAGCGCCAGAACTACACCAGATGGTTGCCGAGCTCGCTGAAAAGGCAAACCTGCCCAAGCCAAAGGTAGGCATATCACAGCTAAATATCCCTAACGCCTTCGCCTTTGGCCGGACGCAGAAGGACGGACGGGTCTGCGTGACCCAGGGAATATTAAAGCTGCTAAATCGGGATGAACTCAAAGCCGTAATTGGACACGAGCTTTCCCACATCAGGCACCGCGACATGGTGATTATCACCCTGCTTTCCGCCATTCCCCTCATCATGTACTGGATTGCCTTGAGAACGATGTGGGGCGGTATGTTGGGCGGCAACCGGCAGGGAGGCGGGTATGCCGCACTCATCGGCATCGGGGCCTTTCTCATGTACTTTTTGACCAACCTCCTGGTGCTTTACGGCTCTCGTATACGCGAGTACTATGCCGACCAGGGCAGCGTCCGGCTGGGGAGCATGCCTCACCACATGGCGACCGCCCTCTATAAGCTGTCCTACGGCAGTGCGCGCCTGGGCAGCAAGGAGGAACTTAAGAGGGTGGAGGGTCTGCGGGCTTTCTTCGTCAATGACCCAGCGCGGGCCTGGTACGAGGTTAAACAG
>VGNX01000077.1 GCA_016865855.1 Chloroflexota bacterium
TTACAGGCGATTCCTGGGCAAGCTTTTGCACTTCGGCTAGTGAATAGGCACAGGTTACCTTTAAGGAGTAAGCTGGGCCGAGCCAGCCCGGAAGGTCAATTTTCATCTCGACCCGCTCTAGTGAAAACAGTATCATGGAGATTCGTCCGCAAATTGCGCGAGTAAACTCCACTATTGAGTTGACATTGGACATAGACCGGCAGCAGCTCGTATCCAGTTGGTATACGCCAAAACCCGGACAGTCCGGCAACAGGAACTGGAGATTCATGACTCTCCGGCAATCGCCTGATCGATAGTAAGGACAGCTCGGTGGATTACACACGATTTGTTTGCGGTTGAAGACTGAGGGCTGACTGAAGTCCACGGCTGTTTCGCCGTCGCCACGGCAAAGCAGGTTTAGCGAACGCGAATAACGGCGATAATACTGGCTTGCCCATTGCTCCTTATCTTCTGTGGGAAACATGATGCGGAGCTTCTTGGGTTTCTCACCGAACACTTTCTTGACTTCGATAGGGCAGATGAAGTGGTCGGTAGGCACCGGGTAAATGCTCCCGTCAGGTCCCTCTTTTTTGACCCCCAGCCTTATCTTGCCCAGCCTGGGCAGCATCGCAATTTCGGATATTCCTTTTATCGGCGACATTTTCTCCTCCTTTTGATTCCTCTTTTGTATCGTTGTTCCCATGATTACCGAACAGGCCCTTTTTCTGGCCTATAGCAATGGCAAGCTCACAGAGGTTGCGCAGCCTCTGCCTGATAAGGAGAGACTCTTCCACCGGCGTATCATTTACCGGGACTCTTCTACGCCGCCTTTCCTTGCGCTTATCCGTTTTTTGTTCCATTGTCGCTTTCCTCGATGATGAATATGTCGTCGAAGGTTAAGGGGGCGAGAACAGTTAGAATCCTCTCCCGCATCCTGGGTGACGGATTTCTTGTCCCGCACATGATCTGGGAGATATAGCCGCTGCTGGTGCCGGCTCGGATAGCCAGCATGTTCTGGGACATATTTCGCCTGGCGATAGCCCGCAACACTGCAATCTGATTCAATTTGACCTTTAGTATCATTGCCATCTCCGTATCAACCGGGGAAAAATAAAGGCGCTCCGGGCCATACAGCCCAAAGCGCCTATCGTCTTCGATTCGGCAGACTATTTTTTAGCTTAGCTTGATGTCCTTTTTCACCGTGACCATAACCGGTTTCCCGTCCTTTACGGCAATTTCAATCTTACCCCATCCGATTTGCTCGCAAACCTTGAGAATTTCAGGGTTATGCTTGAAAAGCTCTTGCAGAGTTATCTCGACGGGTGGCATGATGTTATTCTATAACACTGTTTTTGCTGTTGTCAAGCGATTTTTGGCGTTCACGTCAGAAAGTGCTTGCAAAATGTTAGCAAGTGTGATACACTATCTACAACACACAAAGAAAGAGGTGGAAAATGGAGGAATCCAATTTCGGCCAGTTTCTGAGGGGTCTCCGTGAGAGACGCCACCTGTCTCTGCGCGATGTCGAGAAGGAATGCGGCGTCTCCAATGCCTACATCGCTCAGCTGGAGAAGGGTGATCGTCCGCCGCCGCGCCCGGATATTCTGAAGAAGCTTGCTCGTGCTTACAACGTTACGGTAAGAGAGCTTCTAATGAGGGCCGGCTACCTGGACGAGCCGGAGGTAACTGCCACCGAGGAAGAGCGTATCGAGGCTGCTTTCCAGTATGCCCTGGCTGACCCGGATTACAGGCTGGGTACCCGACTCCGGGGCGAGGAACTCGACATCAAAGGCAAAAAGGGCGTAGTTATCACCTACGAGACTCTGACTGGCAAAAAGATACTGTCTGTTTAAGCTAACCGAACGATCAAGCTGAGGAGTTACGATGACTTCACCAGTAAGCCTGCAGAATCTCTGTCGTTACGTTTTGGACTATGAAGAAGGCCGGTACGCCGATGACCCCATACGGCTGGGAGCTGTATTCAGGGAATATACCGGCATTCAGCGTACCCCGACGATGGCAAAAACAGTCGATCTGGTGCGCTCTCTCGGCATCAACATCAAGACGGTAGACTACCTGAAGACCGGCGGCACCAATATGTCACCGAAAGGGTCCTGGCATATTCATTACTCAGCCAAAGACAAGCCGGCCACCCAGAAATTCACTATCTTCCACGAGCTTTTTGAAGTCATCCATAGAAGTATTGGTGACATGGAGCATACATTCAACGTATTGAAGGATCCGCAGTTGAGCCAGGCTGCTGACCGTTTTGCTGCGGCTGTCCTGATACCGCCGCGTTTCTTTTCATATAAGGCCACCGAGACAGGTTGCGACCTGGTAAAGCTGGCTGAAGACCTGGAGCTTTCACACCAGTGCCTTCTGATTGCCCTGGGACAGCATTTCGGCGAGATTCCATTTGTTGGTGCCCTCTACGAGCACCGGTTGGATGCCGGGGACTTCATAGCTACCGTAGTGGTAAAGACACCACGGGCTAGGCGGATAAAGAATCTTTGTGGGCTACAACCCGTGCCGCTCCGCAACGGTCATTCGCAGACCGGATCTCTGGTCTGCGCAGCCGTTACGGGCGGGTATCCGGTGCTCTGGCGAAGCACCCGCATTGAAGATTCCCCCGTTATTCTGGTGCGTCCTCTCCTTTCTGCGGGGGGTCAACCTTACCGTGTCATACTTTTGGCTGTACCCAGCGAAGAGTTCGGCATGATCTCTCTTCAGGCGGAGACGATTGAAGCGATACCGGTTAACGGAGACCTTCCATGCCCCGCGGAGAAGAAATGCCAGAATTCCAATAACTGTATCTGGAAATCAAGAGGAGGTTATGATGAGTACTGATTCTAAGAAAGTAGCGATTTATGCCAGGGTATCCACCGAAGAACAGGCTGAGAGGGATCTGTCCATTCCCTTTCAGCTGGAGAGATGCCGCTACCATGCCCAGGGCAAGGGCTGGGAGGTAGTCAAAGAGTTCGTAGACGCCGGCGAGAGCGCCCGCACCGACAAACGGCCCGAGTTTCAGAAGATGATTGCCTCAGCCAGGGCTAAGGAGTTCGATATCATCCTGATTCATAAGTTCGACCGGTTCGCCCGTAACGACTACGATTTCATAACCTACGAGAAGGAGCTTGATGACCTGGGCATCGTTGTTGAATCCGTAAGCGAGCCCGGTGATGCTTCCACTCCGGCAGGCTACATCAGCCGCCGTATGATGCAGGTGATAAGCTCCTGGTACTCGAAGAACCTGGCTGTCGAAGTCAAGAAGGGGCTAATAAGAAAAGTGGAGACCGGCGGATGGCCCAAGCAGGCTCCCTTTGGT
>VGNX01000078.1 GCA_016865855.1 Chloroflexota bacterium
TTCATGGCCGGTAGCATCAATAACATATTTTGCCCTGATGGTTAGAGGGTCAACATGCAGTTTGGCCATATTGACCGCGCTCCAGTTCAAGACCAGTCCTGTAATTCGGTTGTTTTCCCGTATCATGACATCTTCCACGGTTATCAAGTTGAAAATACGTCAGAGCTCAGGACATAGGGGGTTTGCCAGCTTCAGGGCTATAGGCATAGATTAGTGTGCATTTCTCTTGACAACTGCTTGCCTGCGGTGTATTATGGAGGTAACGGACACACCGGAGGTGACGGATGTACCTCGTTGAAGCAGAGGGCCCTGACGGAACCACCTTTATTAACCGGAGATGCTGGCTGAAGGACAGTGGGCCAGAAAGAGAGGTATGGCTTAACTACGCCCTCTTTATGCGCTATACCAGGGAGGATAAAGTGTCCCAGAGACTGGCGGTAGCCTCCCTGGCACGGACTAAGGTTGCCCCAAAGACGGAGATAGCTCATGCCTTTGGCTATCATCGGAATTATGTGGGGCGATTGGCGGCTGAGCTGGAGGAGCAAGGTGTTGAGGCTATGCTAATGGGCAAGCCTGGCCCCAAAGGGCCACAGAAACTCCGTATAGACATACGGAGGCGAATCTGTCAGCTTCATAAGCAGGGGTTGGCTTTGGGGGACATCGTCCGGGCCTTACGCGAGGAGCGGGGGATCAGGGTCAGCCGCAGGTCAGTGGGGCGGGTAGTGCAAGAAGGGATAGTGGATGCAAAGGGGGATAACCCACAGGCAACCATGGATAGTGCCTGGTCTTTGGCCTTGCCCTTGGGTATGGTCGAGGCAGTGCCTTCTGCGGCTCCAGAGGCTCCGGCATCGTTAGAGGGGTTAACAGAGGCGGCTGTGGCACCGGCAAAGGCAGAGGGGACAGCGGAGGTGGTGCCGGAGGTGAAGGAGCTGGCCAAGCCGGTAGTGAAAGAGGGAAGGGAGTTCTCCGGTGCCGGTGGCTTCCTTTATTACCCTGCCGTGGCTGCCCTGGGGCTAGTGGATGTGTTTCATAAGGTCTACCACAAGCTGGCTTCCCGCCACTATGGTTTGCGGGAGCTGGTGCTGGCCCTGTTCTTCCTGGGGGTGATGCGGTTTTCTTCGGTGGAGGCTATGAAAGGGGCTCAGCAGCGGGATTTTGGCTGCCTTATTGGCGCTCGCCGCTCACCTGCCCTCAAGACAGTGCGGCGCAAGCTCAATGAGCTCGTGGAACAAAAGCGGGGCCACCGGCTGGTGATGGAGATGGCCCGCCGCTATGCCGATGGGGACATTGTGGAGTTGGGGGTGCTTTACGCCGATGGCCATATGAAGCCCTATTACGGTTCGCGCTCCATTGGTGAGGTGTGGTCCCCTCAGCGCCGCCTCTATATGCCGGGTCTACAGCAGTACTTCGTCAACGACGGCAACGGGCGCCCCCTATTTTTCCTTACGGCTCAGCCCAAGAAGAGTCTCGCCCAAATGCTGCCGAGGCTGGTGGAGCACATCCGCTCCATTATCGGGGAGCGGGAGTTTATCCTGGTGTTTGATCGCGGTGGCTACTCCCCTAAGGTGTTCAACTGGCTACGGGAGGAGAAGGTGCCCTTTATCACCTATCGGCGCAAGCCCTTTGACCTGCACCCTGCCTCGGTCTTCAGCAGGCACTCCTGCCAGTTTAAGGGCGAGCGCCAGGAGTTTAATCTCTACGAGGAGGTCATCAACATCAGGGATTTCGGCCCCATTCGCAATATCGCGGTACTCAAGGAGATAGGGAAGCAGACTCACATCCTGACCACGGACCCGAAGACAGAGGCTGCCCTCATCGCTTGCTTAATGTTTAATCGCTGGGGACAGGAGAACTTCTTCAAATACATGATGGAGCATTATTCCCTGGATGCCCTTCAGGGGTACGGTGGTGGGGACATAATAGAGGAGATGCTGGTGGCTAACCCCCAGAGGGCAGCATTAGATGATAAGGTCCGTAAGCTGCGTTCTGAGATAAAGGCGGCGAAGGAGGAGATGGGCGGCCTGGTGGCAAAAAGGGTCTCTCGGGCACAGCTAAAGCCCTGGCAGGAAAGACTGAGCCTGTTGGAAAAGCAGCTAAGCGCCTTGAGAAAGCGACGGCGGGAGCTGCCGGCTAAAGTGCCGTTGAGTCAGACGGACAAGAAAGTAGAGGCCCTTGACCTGGAGAAAAAGACCATAATGGATACCATCAAAATAGCCGCCTACAATGCTGAGGAATGGCTGCTGGAGCGACTGGACCACCACTACAATGACCCTCGGGATGTCCGCCAGTTACTGCGTATCTTCGCCGGGCTGAAAGGCCGGCTGTGGCTCAGGCATGACCACCTGGTAGTGGAACTGACCCCACCTGGGATACCCAAATACCGCAGGGCCCTGGAGGGGCTCTGTGCTGAATTGAGCCAGCTATCTCCTCTCTTCCCGGGGACTTCTTACCCAATCAAGTTCGCTGTCAGCGGCACCCAAGTGCACACTGAATCGCTATGCCCCACAACCCCAATGTCCTGAGGTCTGACGTTTTTCAACAGAAGAATGACCTCTTTGGGAAAGTCATAGCTGCCGAGAAAGGAACCAATCTCCTGTAACGCCTCCTGACCTTTGATGCCTTGCAATGGAACGAAGAAACCAGTTGTGAAGCCTTCGTGTAGCGTAACCGGGCTAATCTCAACTGGCAGGATTTCCCAGGGCCACTTGCTGAGAGGCATACCCTGCCTT
>VGNX01000079.1 GCA_016865855.1 Chloroflexota bacterium
GTGGGCATCCATCCTCGCCAAGCCACAGGTGAGATAGGCGCGAGCGTCGCACCTGTAGGTAATCCCACAATGCCACCAGGCTGGTTTCTCCAAGCGGCATCCACCTTTCCCGACGTCCTTTCCCCATAACCTTGACCATCGCAGCATCCAGATCGACGTCATCCACCCGGAGTCCACCTAGCTCACTGCGCCGGATAGGTGTGTCAATCAGCAGCCAGATGATGGCTCGGTTGCGGTGGGCCCGGAATTTTTCTGTTTCCGTTCGTGCGTGTTTAGGATTGACCAGTTCAAGCAACGCCAGTAATTCTTTCTCACCTACCGTAGGAATCACGCGCTCCTCGAACTTAGGATGCTTGATAATGTCCAGAGGATTCCTGGATACATGACCTCGCTCTACCAGCCAGCAAAAGAACGTCTTCAGCCGTCGGTAGTTGGTCTCTACCGAGCTGTCTGACATCGGTGTTTTCTGGCGACTACGCTTGCCGAACCAGCGGGGCCGTTCTCTGAGGTAAACGAGGTAATCCTCGATGTGAGAAGCCGTGAGCCGATCGACCTCCGGCCATCCCTGTGCCTCAGCGTAATCGGTGAAGAGACGCAGGGCCAGTTCCATGGCTTCAACGTAGCGGGGCGAGTAGCTGGAAGCCTTAAGGCTAATGAGATAACCTCTGACGGCCTCCTTGGGGGTAAGTTTTGTTACAAGGATGTTATCAGAAACCAACTATGTCGCCGCACCGGGCCCGACATCCATAGCTAACTTAGCTTTGTTGGTAGCGCATACCGGATTCGAACCGGTGATCTCCTCCTTGAGAGGGAGGTGTCCTAAACCCCTAGACGAATGCGCCACCTGACTGGCTGGGCACTCGGGACACATATCTAACTTTTTACGACCGGATTTAGTTCCCGGATTGCGTGCACTGCTTACAAGCAGCTTGACACACCAGCCATAAGCATTATATCAGCAGAGGATAGAAAAGGACAACACAGGGCTTGGCTTCAGTTGGGTTGGTCTTTCGAGGCAGTTCCCTGGCTCTTGTTTGAGAAGAAGGGGCTGATTCCGACACTATACAAACCCTTTTGCTTTCAGAAGCTCAGCTGTCAGGATTGAACCACCCGCCGCACCTCTTACAGTGTTGTGATGCAGACCGACGAAACGGTAGTCAAAAACATTGCATTTTCTGAGCCTGCCCACTGTTATGGCCATACCATTTCCGGTATCCCTGTCCTTCTGAGGCTGGGGACGGTCAACCTCCTCACGATATATCATCGGGGGAATCGGGGCTGAGGGCAATTTTAGTTCCTGAGGGAGTGCGGTGAAATTCTGCCAGATGCTGATAACCTCATCCAATTCTGGCCTCTTACCGGCAAACCGAATGCTGGCACAAGCAGTATGTCCATCTGAAACAGGCACCCGGTTGCAATGAGCTGAAATCTTGATGCTTTCGTCAAGGGCAAACTTGCCGTTCTTTATTTTGCCAAAAATCTTCCTCGGCTCAACTTCAGACTTCTCTTCTTCGCCAGCGATGTACGGGATGGTATTATCAACTAAATCAATGGCCGAAGGTCCGGGATAGCCGGCACCGGACAGTGCCTGCAGAGTGGCGACAATCATCTTATCAACTGGATAGCCAGCTTTAATCAAAGCATAGGCTGGCAACATGTAGCTCTGGATACTGCAATTCGGCTTGACGACGATGAACCCTTTGCTCCAGCCGTGTTTCTGCTGCTGCTCGGGGATAATATTCAGGTGGTCGTGGTTTATTTCCGGAATTATCACCGGCACGTCTTCTGTGTTTCTGTGAGCCGAGTTATTGGAGACAACGGCAAAACCTTGACTGGCGTATTCCGCTTCTAAAGCGATGATTGTCTGCTTGTCCATTTCCACCGCCGAGAAGACAAGCTTGCACTCTCCAATGGCTTTTTTCACGATATTGGCATCCTCAACTACAATATCCTTGAAATTTTCCGGGATGTCCTCGTGCATATGCCAGCGGCCGGCAACGGCATCGCAGTATTTTTTGCCTGCCGAGTTTGGCGAGGCTGCCAGATACGTAAGTTCAAACCACGGATGATTGTGGAGCAGCCTGAGGTAATTCTGCCCTACCATGCCGGTAGCACCGATGATGCCCACTTTCAGCTTCCTATTCATATTTGTCCTCTTGAGTGGTTCATTTATCAGTCCCTATAGGCAGAAATTATAGCAGGTTTTGAATCAGTCTCATAGCGACTGCGGATTCTATATACAACTTAAGTGCAATTGCGGGTAGTATGAATAATCACGAGGCTTCTAGCTAATTTGGGGTAATTTTATTACCTGAGCTGGCTGGGCACTCGGGACACAAATCGAACTTTTTGCGGCCGGATTTAGTGCCAAAGTTGCGTGAACTGCTTATGAAAAGCTTATCACGTCAGCCGTAGACATGATATCAACGGAGTCAAGAAAGGACAAGATGATAACTACCGACTTCTCTGTCTGAAGGCTTCGTACATTACTAATGCCGCAGCAATAGAAGCATTAAGCGACGTAATTTTCCCCCGCATCGGGATAGATGCTAGATAATCACACCTTTTCTTAACTAAATACGATAGTCCCTTGCCTTCACTGCCGATTATAATCGCTGTCGGCAGACTG
>VGNX01000080.1 GCA_016865855.1 Chloroflexota bacterium
ATCATCCATCTTGATTATGAATCGGTTCGTAATCGGTGTATGAGCTACCATCCACCTAACCAAGTTATGAATCCACCCCTGTGGCTTGTTCCATGGACAAACGTTGATACAGCGACCGCATCCCATGCCCTTAGGATTGCCAACCCTGTACTTGGTGCAGCGATCAGAATCCACGGCCCAAGTCTCATAACCATTGTGCATTATCTTATTGCCGGTTGAGATTGCCTTAGATGGACATTCGCGAGCGCATTTCATGCACTTATCACAAAAATCCTGAAGACCGAAGTCTATCGGTTTATCTGCTGCCAGAGGTATGTCGGTAGTGACTGCTGCCGCTTTAAAGCGCAGTCCGATAAATGGGTTGAGTACGATACCGCCCCGACATATTTCCCCAATGCCAGATAAAAGGAGAAGCGGCGTAATTAGCACCTGATAATTCTGGAAGTGCTGAACACGTGCCTGATAGCCTAAGTTTCTGATATAACCAGCCATAAGGCTGGCTATGAAGGCGGAGAATAAATAACTCTTCTGCGGTGGAGAGCCAGCTATCCAATCATGACCTGTCGAGCCATTCAGTGCCCGGTAGCCCTGGTCAACAACTATACAAATGGCATATTTGTGATTACTTTCAACGGGTTCCCCGTCATCGTTGTAGCTATATAATGCCCATTGTGGGAGCTCACATATGCCCATAATATCAGCACCTAAGAAATAGCCCACGCTCTTAATATTTCGACTCATTATCGCTGGATCATCAGGGATTGAAGCTTTTTGTGGGGATACTTCCAGCATCGGATGCATTATAGAGGGACCCTCACTAGGCATGAGTGCCTGTCTCTTCCTATCACTCTCAGAAAGCATTCTTAGGGGCACCTTGTTTGACACCCCGGCATCCACTGGCGGGAAACCTCTCATCATGGTACAAAATAGAGGAAACAGCGGATCCTTAGTGGCAACCAAAACCGGATCTTTTACCCTTAGGTTCCCAAAATCCCCTCGGGCTGAACGGGAAAATCCGTGTTCCCTGGCATCGAACCTCTGTATATAGTCAGTAATTTTGGTCGTTGGTTTGTCCACTTGCTTCAATCTCTCCATTGGATATGGTCCCAGCTGCCTTCTACCAGCCAAGATATCGGGATAGCTCTTCTGATTCTTCATCATACTACTCCTATGCCCACAGCTTGTTCTTTAATTGTTATAGTCTTTCCAGACTATTCAAGTCAAGATAATCCCCATTACTACCCAAACACAATTATTACTTTAACATTTAGCAGATGCACCTTGACCTATCTCTATAAAAGATACCACTTTATATGTTAGATAGCAGTGACCTTACCCCGTAATTAGTATCACCGCTGACTAGAGTCCGGCCGTTACTGTAGCATACTCCTTTGGGGTACTTCCTTTCAATGAGCTATGAGGTCTGACCTCGTTATAGTCGATTCTCCAGTCTTCGATGGTATCACGAGCATGCTTCAGGTTCATAAACCAGTTCGTATTTAAACACTCATCCCTCAGCTTGCCGATGAAGCTCTCGGCAAAGGCATTTTCTACAGGCTTGCCAGGTCGGATGAAATTCAGTTTGACACCTTTGCGGTAAGCCCACTCATCTAATGCTCTCCCCACGAATTCCGGTCCGTTGTCCATAGTGATTGCCTCTGGTAATCCCCTGGTCTCAGCCAGCTTCTCTAACACATCAACCACTCTGCATCCTCCAAGAGAGGTATCCACCTCAATGGCCGGACATTCCCTTGAATAGTCATCGACAATCGCTAAGGCGCGAAACCGGCGTCCGGTAACGATTTTGTCGGTAGCAAAGTCCATGCTCCAACGCTGGTTCTTCCGCTGTGGCACCGGCATTATTACCCTTGCTCCTGCAGCACCTTTTCTCCTACGTTTTCTCCTGAGTGCCAATCCCTCTTCCCGGTAGAGCCTCTCCGTCCTTTTGTGATTCATCACCAGGCCTTCCCTCTTCAGTAAGATATGCAATCTGGGACTGCCAAACCGCTTTCTCTCTCCTGCCAGCTCCCGCAGGCGCTTGCGCAGTATATCATCGTTACCTGGCTTCGGCCGGTACCGGTAGACGGAAGGCGAGATGTCTACCAGGAGACAGGCTTTCCTTTCGCTCAGCCCAAGGCTCTCCCTGGCATGAGAGACCGCTAAACGCTTAACCCTGGGCTTTAGAAGTTTTTTGAGAGTAATTCCTTGAGCGCCCGAATATCCAGGGCCTGCTCACCTACAATCTGTTTTAAACGCCGGTTCTCTTCTTCAAGCGCTTTTAGCCTCTTTAGCTCACTGACCTTGAGGCCAGCATATTTGGCTTTCCAGTTGTAGTAGGCAGCGTCGCTCATCCCGTATTTGCGGCAGAGGTCGGCTACCTTCGCCCCGGCTTCTCCTTCCTTGAGCACCGCGATGATTTGTTCCTCAGTATACCTTCTGCGAACCATGTTCAGTCCTCCTCTTTCGTTTCATTATATCGGAGGACTCTACTTCACGGTGTTACTGCTTTAGGGGGAAAGGTCACTTGGGGTGTGCATGAATAGCAAAAGATTGATGCAGTTAAGGACGATTGCTAGAAGTTAATTAATATCTTAATAAGA
>VGNX01000081.1 GCA_016865855.1 Chloroflexota bacterium
CAGCACTGCCATATACTAAGTGTTGGGGGATGGCGTGGTTGCTGCAGGTTGAGGAGCTTCGGCTGCCTCGTGTATACTGCCAGCTACCATCCCCTCTCTCTTTTGGGCTACAGGGATATTGGCTTTCCTTCTCTTGCTGCGGCGGCGCTCCTGTCTTATCTCCTCGGGCACATGGTATTTTGCCAGGATGAGTGCTCTAGCTGCCATCTTGCTCATAGGATTGCCCTCTGTATCTTTCAGTTCATAGGGCCTGTCCTCACGAAGCACCGTGAATATTCTTGCCCCCATATGGCTCATCACCGCACCCATCGCCTGCTTATGATTCTTGCCGTGGTGAACCATCTGGCAATAATAGACCGAGGCAAGTTGGGGGTCCCACTGCCGGCCTATCTGTCCAACCTGGTAAAGTGCCCATTTAACGGTAGCTGGTCCCGCCTTGGTCATTCTCAGCCCTTTGGACTCTGTTTCGGCAGACTGCTTAGCTCCTGGCACTACCCCAGTCCAGTTGGCGAAAGCCGATTGGCAGGAGAAACGCGTTGGGTCTCCTATATTAGCCACAAACACCGGTGCGGTATGTTCCCCTACACCTGGTATGGTGCGCAAGTTGTCTGAGGGATGAAGTTTTCGATAGAGTTCCTCAATGCGCTGGTCCAACGCCTTCGTTTCAGCCTCTTCTACTTCCATAAGTCTCAGCTCCCGGTCTATCTCGTCCTGGAGGTCAACGAAGAAGTCTTCGTCAACTGACCCGGCTGCCTGACACAGTTCCTGCAAAGTTAGCACTTTTTGGCACGCTCTGTAGACTTGGTGGCTCTCTACCTTCTTCTGCTTGTTTTGCGGCTTCGCTTGACTAAGAAAACTGTGTAGTGCCTCTTCTCCATCTCTTATAACCGCGAATGGGTTGATTCGAGAGTGCAGGAACGCCCTGGCTTGAGCAGACCAGCGATGCGAGAATGCCTGGCGAACTCCGGGCAAGTAGCCATCTACAATAGTCATGATACGGTTCTTCCGAGCTGTAATATAGTCCTCCAGCCGTTTCCTCTGTCGGGTAAGGCGCTGCAGCGCGTGAGTTTCCGCTGGTGCCAGATAGAGTTCGTCCAGACGCTCAGGATCAATGAAGGGCATCTTAGCCAGGGTGAGAGCGTCAATGCGATCGCTCTTAACCGAGCCCCGGAGGTATCGACGTAGGGCAGCCACTTTTTGCCCCTTAGCTTTTACCAGACGGCATTCGGGATGCTGAGACCGCAAATATGCCGCTATCATTAGCCATGATAGCCCGGCAGGTTCAAAGACCACGATAGGGTTGGAACCGTCATGGAAGATGCGTTGCTCCAAGATAGCCAATTCCTCAGGCGTCGTCTGAAAACTGAAGGCATCATGGACCTGTGCCTTCTCATCCAGGCAGTAAACCCTATGCCGTCCCTTATGGAGGTCAATACCCACGCTGTAAATCATTAAATCCTCCTAATCACATATTCGAGTTCGGCGGGTCATTGGCCGGAACCCTCTGCCCATTCATGCCATTTGATGCGGAGCTAGTCAGAGCGACTACCCCAATTTCCTAAAGCGGGCCACCTGAGGGCCGGCAGGCAATCAGTTCGGCGGGGCAGCTATGCTCCCCAGACAATTGTGCACCTCACCGGAACCCGTCAGGCTCATTTTACCCGCCATAAAACCAACGTGCTACCTTATAACCATCGTGGATTAATATACATGACAAATGTTACATAGCTCGAACTCTGCAAAGCGATCTATTGACTTTTCAGATCCAATTCATCGGATTACCGACTATGCTTAGCATGCCTTCTTTTAGCTTTGCCAGATTTCTTAGTCTCTTTCGTCTTCCCACCTGTTGCTTTCCTGAATGGCTTTGATGATGCTTGCATATAGGAGCCTGTCTTGGAGCCGAAGCTGGATACAAGCCTTTGTGCCTTCAAGTTACATTTAGGACATACAGCATCCTTACCAGATTCACTAAACTGACGCATCAACTCGAATTCCATTTGAGGTATCATCAAAAAGTGTGGAAATAGTTAGCGGCAGCGAGTACCCTTTCTGTTAGCAAAAACAAAAACAGGAAGGAGGTACTCACCACCGCCATGGAAAAGCAAACCACAACTGGAAGCCAGAC
>VGNX01000082.1 GCA_016865855.1 Chloroflexota bacterium
CCCAGATGTTCCTGGCCATTGGAACCGCGTAATCTATGAAGATAAGTGTGCCATCCTGTTTCACCACCCGCTTCATCTCGGAGACAACGCCATATCGGGTTAACCTTCCCTTATCGTGCAATGCCATGGATACCGAAACATAGTCAAAGCAATTAGCCCCAAATGGCAGTTGGGCGGCATCGGCCAGGTGAAAAGAGACGTTCTCCAGCTTCCGCCTTGCCTTGTTTTTCAAGGCCGTCTTCAACATGGTCGGGTCGTTATCAATGCCGGTGGCAATCATGCCATGCCGCCCGTACTCGATAACCTGCGCTCCGGTCCCGCAGCACACATCCAGCACACTATCTCCAGGCCTCATGCCGCAGAACCCTGGCGTGAACCTCCTAACATCTCGCAGCAACGGGTCTACCAATGTCTCATAGTTGAATATCAACATCGCCTCCCATCTTATCACACGCCTCCCAGCCCGCGAAATTGCCCTTTACCGCAATGACTTAGCCAGTGAGTCTTTTATGCCTGGTATCCGCCCACGGCTCTCCCGTCAAGGGAGAGGATATTTGTGGGAAAAAGGGGCGTCACGCCCCGGTAAGTCGGGATGCCTGCGAAATAAACGGTGGGTTTGAAAAACCCACCGCTACAGTGCTATTGCTGTGTCGGTGGTGACCAGGGCAGCAGCAACATTTCGGACGGAACTATCTGCGCTTGGTATGCTCCCACATGGCCGTATTTGTCGCCGTATTGGAATTTGCCGGTTATGCTGATTTTGCCGTAGCGCTCGGTGGGGCCCATCATCTGTTGACGGTAGAGTTGGTCAAAGGCGTCACGAGGTATGCCTCCTTCAATCCACATCATCCTGCCCTGTGGCACCAGATGACCCGGAGCGCGTCCTGAGTATTCCAGCCTTTCACATAGAACTATAACCTCAAAGCCGTGGAAGTAGAATCCCTCTACGGTGACCTGTTTGCCGTTGTACCTGACTGGGTCGGCAAATAGTTGGTCGAAGGTGACCTTCGGCGTTTCGGCCGGCTGCCCACCGCTGCAGCCAATGGCCAGACACAAGATGGATAATGCCAGTATGGAGGTTAGCACAAAGTATCTCTTCACGAGTTTTGTTTGTGGTTATTTGATTTCCAGGATTTTGATGTCGAATGTCAGGTCTTTTCCTGCCAGTGGGTGGTTAGCATCTATTGTTATCGTCTTTTCAGAAACATCGGTGACAATAGCTCGAATCCCCATTGGGCTCCCTTTTCCTTCCTTGTCTTTCATGTACATCACATCTCCTACTCTGGGTTCTGGGCCCTCGGGCAATTGGTCTCGTGGCACTACGGCTACCAGGTCATCGAGATGGGGGCCGAAGGCTTTCTTTGCGGGGATAGTGACGGTTTTCGATTTCCCAACCTTCATGCCTATGACCGCTTCTTCAAAACCTGGGATTAGCAAGCCCTGGCCCAAGGCGACCTCCAGGGGTTCACGATTCTCGGTTGTGTCAAAAACATCGCCATTCTTCAGTCTGCCTGTGTAATGAAGCTTGACGGTATCGCCATTATTTACTGAACGTACGTCTCCATTACACCCGATAGCTGACACTGTTCCTAATATCAGAGTTACCAACAGAACCACTAAAGTCTTCTTTAGCAATCTTAATCCTCCTGTCTATATGAAGTTGTGACTGGCTGTCTTATTAAGGTAACACCAACGATTGAATTGTATCACAACTGTGTCTTTCTTACTTGCAGGTCTAAAGACCTGTCTCTACGTCTTGTTGGCCTTTGGGGACGACCAGCAGCTTGAGGCCATCGACTTCCAGTACTACCACCTCTGTTCCTACCTCCAGATAGCCTTCAGCGCAGGTTGCCTTCCAGAGTACGCCCTGGATTTTGACGTAGCCTTCTGGATTGAGTGACCTTGTCACAACGCCTTCACAGCCGACCA
>VGNX01000083.1 GCA_016865855.1 Chloroflexota bacterium
GTGGATCAGGCTTCCCAAGGGAATGCAAATTGCAGTAGCCAGGAGGCAGGAGGCCGCGGCAATAGCCAGCGACCTCCCGGTTATCTCCATGACCTCAGGGTCAAGAGTCACTATGAGCTGTATGGCTCTTACGAAGCCGTGCCAGACCTCTTCCAAAGTAAACTACACCGCAGTTTTATCAGCGCTTTCTACGGGACCGGCTTGGTGTACTCCTCCACCGTTGGGCAGCCTTCCTGCTTACATTTGCCATCCGAAGCGGGGAAGAAGAGCGACCTGCCGTATTCTGCAACGCCATATGTTCCCAGAATCTTCTGGACTTCGGGGGAAATAAGCCAGTTGATGAAGTTATTTGCCATATCTATTTTGGCCGTTTTGATTTTCTCTGGATTTATGGCGATAGCCGCATACACATTCAAGAATAGTGGATCTGCTTCCACCAATGTTACCAAGTTCAGCTTTCCCTTGAAGGCGAGGAATGTCGAGATATCAGCCAGAATGTACGCTCCCTGCTCGCTGGCCATCAGCAAACAGGGCCCCATGCCTTTTCCGGCCTCAATGTACCACTTGCCAGATTTCTGAATGTCTTCATATTTGTATCCTGCCTTGGACCAAATGATTTTTTCCTTGGAATGTGTGCCTGAATTATCACCCCTGGAGACAAATTTTACTTTACCGGGGTTCTTTTTCCCTTCCTCGGCTATTTTCTTGAAAGCGTCCGTTGCTGAAAGTCCTTTAATGCCTGCAGGGTCACTGGAAGGGCCTGCGATGAGGAAGTAGTTATAGGCAAAATACCTGCGGTTGATGCCGTATCCCTCGCTGATGAACTTGTCTTCAGCAGCCCGGTCATGGACAATGACAGCATCAACGTCTCCCCTCCTGCCGTATTCCAGCGCTATGCCTGTGCCGGCATAGACGATGTCCATTTCCACGTTGTACTTCTTCTCGAAGATAGGCTCAAGGTAGTACCACAGGCCAGTATCATAGAGGCTGGTAGTTGTGGCTATCTTAAATCGCTGCTTAGCCTGAACAACAGGATATGTTTGCTCTGTTGGCGACTGAGCAGAGGGCGGTGACGCAGGTTTCGCGGTGGAGCATCCGATTACACTTGATAGAAGCAGGGCCACCATCAAACCAATTGATAGGTAGAATTTCCAACTGTAGTTACCGCGCATGGTTACTCCTTCTTTTTACTTCATTGTTCGACGGTTATAGTTTCGCGAAATGAAAAGGCACCTCGAAAGGAGGTGCCTTGCATGACACAGCACTTGGCATGAGCCATCTCTCCTTTCCAAACATGGGAGGCATCGCCGTTTCCAGCGGTACCCTTCCGGCCAATCTCCCTGGGCATAGCCTTTAGCAGAACAGGCTCGGAGAGCAAATATTCAATTGTTGTTCAGATTAGCATATATCTAAGAGTGCAGTCAATTTTTGGAGGCAAGAAACTAGAGGCGACAGGCAACAGGTACGTTGCAAGTAGCGGGATTCGTGACTCGTCGCTCGTGGCTCGTGCCTTGTGATGACGGAAGAAACTGTCATTGCGAGGGACGAAGTCCCGAGGCAATCGGGACGTGGCGATCCCAGCCAGGGCGAGCACTGCTGCCATGCGGAGATGCTTCGCTACGTTCGCAATGACAGACTGTTGCCTGTTGCCTCACGGCTGTTGCCTTTAAGCGAGAGACGAGTCCCGAGCGACGAGCGACCGCCGACTTGTTTCTACCGTGCGGATGTGGTGGAGCCAGGGGGTTTGCTTATGCCCTTCCGGGCCAACTTATCGGCTAGTGCGTTGAGGGTGGAGATGCTGGATAGACGGTTTATTGATATCCACAATATTATATATTGCCTCGACCTACACATGTAGTACATATTGTGGTAATTGTTTTAGTAGTACGAGGTCCTTTCACTCGCTGGACACGCCCTGTTCCGCCGCAA
>VGNX01000084.1 GCA_016865855.1 Chloroflexota bacterium
GCCCGATTATTCATCGGCGACGATGCCCGGGTGGAACTATGAGCAGCCAGGAGTCTGAGCCACACAAAAGCAATCCAAAGGAGGCAAGCGAATGCTGAAGGAATATCCCTTAGAAGGTGTCAGAACCCGTGAGATTAACTTAATACCTGACGAGCGCGGCTTCTTCGCCGAAGCCCTGAGACAGGACTGGAACGACTTTATTGACGAAGGGATAGCACAGGTGAACTTGAGCCACAGCTACCCCAGCATGGTCAGAGCCTGGCATAAGCACCTTCGTGGTCAGGTTGATTATTTCCTGGTGATAAAAGGCGCCATGAAAATTTGCGCTTACGATGAAAAGACAAAAAGGCTGGCAGAGGTTATTGCCAGCGGAGAAAAACCAACACTTGTCAGAATACCCGGCCATTATCTGCATGGTACTAAAACAATCAGCAGCAAACCATCGCTTACCGTCTATTTCGTAACAAGACTCTATGACTACAAAAACCCTGACGAAGAAAGGGTGCCCTGGAATTCCCCTGCTATCATACCCTCGGAGATAAACGGCAATAAAAACGACCCCCGTGTGGGCAAGCCCTGGAACTGGTTCCACCCACCACACAAGTAAAAGATGGCAGCTATGAAGATTCTCGTTACGGGAGGTGCCGGTTTCATCGGCAGTAACTTTATCCAGCATATCATCCAGGAACACTCCAACTGGGATATAACCAATCTGGACAAGCTCACCTACGCCGGCAACCTTGAGAACCTGAAAGACGTCGAAAAGGAACACAGATACCACTTCGCCAAAGGTGACATCACTGACCGTGAGTTAATAGACAGGCTGTTAAGCCCCGGCTTTGACGCAATCGTCAATTTCGCTGCTGAAAGCCACGTTGACCGCAGCATCCTGGACCCTTCACCCTTCATTGAAACCAATATCAAAGGCACGCAGGTGCTTCTCGAAGGTGTCAGGAAATACCAGATACCACGGTATATTCAGGTGTCCACTGATGAAGTTTACGGCTCCATAGACAACGGTAGCTTTACAGAAAAATCGCCCTTGTCTCCCAATAGCCCTTACGCCACCAGCAAAGCCGCCGCCGACCTGCTCTGCCTCGCCTACTGGAAGACGTACCGCACCCCCATAGTCATCACCCGCTGCACCAACAACTTTGGCCCCTACCAGTTTCCCGAAAAACTCATCCCCTTAGCCACCACCAATGCCCTGGAAGGTAAACCAATTCCCGTCTATGGTGACGGCCTTAACATTAGAGACTGGCTCTACGTAGTTGACCACTGCCGCGCCCTTGATTCAGTCATTCAAAAAGGCACTCTCGGCCAGATATACAACATCGGAAGTGGCAACGAGAGGACCAATCTGGAGCTTATACACAAACTTCTGGAGCTGCTGGGCAAGCCCAAAGACCTGATACAATTCGTCACCGACCGCCCCGGTCATGACCGCCGCTATTCTTTGGACGTCACCAAAATATCCACTGAATTGAGATGGAAGCCCACTTATTCTTTCGAGGAAAGTTTAGCCGCTACTGTTAAATGGTATATCAAAAGCGAAAACTGGTGGCGCCGCATAAAGAGCGGCGAATACACCAAATACTACCAAAAGATGTACCATCAGAGATGAAAATAGCAGTAATTGGGGCTAACGGGCAACTGGGAACAGACCTGTGCAAAACCCTGGCCAGCTTTGAGGTTGTGCCTCTCCTTCATAAAGACATCGAAATCACCCATGCAGACTCTGTCAAAGAAGTCCTGGATAAACACAAGCCCCATATCATCATCAATACCGCCGCCTATGTCCGAGTTGACGACTGCGAAACAGAGCCAGACAAAGCCTTCGCCGTAAACGCCT